>JAZSCC010000060.1:0-4340 GCA_045602685.1 Acutalibacteraceae bacterium
GCAAGCGGCAAAGCCGCGCGAAACGGTTCAAATCCGGCCCCCGCAACCACAAACAACCCCGGAACACCTTTGTGTGTTCCGGGGTTGCTTTATTGTTATGAGTCAGTTGCTGAATTACCTTTTTTGGCGATGTCAAATCGGTGAAATTCGTCAAAAAGATAGCAACCGTCTATTCTTCCCTTTTCGGCAAATCTTCCTTATACATTAAAAGCGCAAGAAAAACAGCGCAAACACCTGAAATAAGTTTTCCAATAATCATAGGTATAATATAACTGCTGTCAAACGCCATTGCGAATGCGAGATGATTGCCGAATGTACACGCCGCTGACACCGCGAATGCCGAATTAATCACGGAGCCTTTTTTATCCATCTTATCCATAATGCCGAACGTTAACACGGGGGCAACCAAAGTTGAAAGTAAGGAAAGTGCAGAAACAGCGTTAATCCCTGTTTTTGAAGCTAATTTGTTTAAAGGTTTATTCAATGACCTTGAAATAATAAACATAAGAGGGAGCATACCCGAAAGGGTTACACAAGAATTAACACAAATAAAGGCAGAGTTCTCAAGTGTGTCAAAATGCGAATTAATTTTTATCTCTGTCAGAAATGTAAATATTGCACATACAAGACCTATAATAGATAAAGATTTCATAAAAATTCCGAAAACCGTAAAACACTTGATGCATATCTTGGGGAAGAAAATAAGCGCAGTTATAACAATTATCGCAAGGATAATTAGAGGAAGTAAATTTACAAGAAGGGCAAGAGGGTTTAATTTACAGACAAGACCTGAAACGAAGCTTCCTACAGGAATGGTTGCAATGCCGCAAAGCAGACCCAAGAAAAGTTCCTTGTGCTGAGTTTGTTTAACAGCTCCAAGAGAAAATGGTATGGTAAAGGATATCACACACCCCATCATTGAAGAAATGATAAAGGCATTATAGTTTCCGATGTCTTCCGATTTATAGACAGCTTGAGCAAGCGACGTACCGCCCATATCGTTTGCAAAAAGAGACGCGGGTATTATTGAAGGGTCTATACCAAATATATTATAAAACTTTTCAAAGACAGGAGTAAGCCACACGCCAATTGCAGGGGCTATAACAATCATTCCAAGTATAGATAATGCCATTGGGCAAAACATCAAAAAAGCGTTTTCAAACTCCTTTCCGATACCTATTTTGTTGCCTATCATAAAATCGATGGCACCAAACAAAGAAAATATCAGTACAATTATCGTTATGACATTCATAAGTCTACCTCCATGAAGTCGTTTTCGGCAAAAATTCATTTAGATTCAAAGCCCACTGCACAGATAAGCGCTTCTGCTTCATCATAGAAGCAGTCAATAAGGTTTTTATCGTGGCAGTAAGATTTTATGTTCACGCTGAAACCAAGGCGATTGAATTCTATTAGCGTCATTGTAGCATACTCTTGTGAGCTTTGCAACAGAGTTTTCTAAAGAAAGTGTCACAATTGGTACCGAAAATTTATAACAATATAAAATAGCTTTTCGGCAAAAGTGATGACGTCTTGCTGAAATGCTACGCTTATTAATATTTTATTTTTTCGAGGCAGGAGAGATAAGTTTCTTGTTTACACAACTAAAGAAGAAGTTGTCTGCCATATGGGCCATAATACTGAACCAAAATTATATAAACTACAACAAATAGTCAGGTAAATCAGAACGGTGCGAGGTGGAGGCAGGGGTAGTGCCGGCAGAATATGTTGAGATTTTACTGTTAGCCTGAGATATGTGCCTTTTGTGAATCTTATCTGAATTTCGGGATGCCTTTTTATTAATATCGTGGTGTTTACCTGTAGAATAAGCTTTTGCAGAAACACCGGACACACGCTTAAATGTTGTTGAAAAATAGGCTTGGCTTGAAAATTGCAAAACTTTTGCGATGTGGGTTACACTGTCCCCCGAAAGGAGCAGTTGTTTTGCTTTATTGATTTTGAGCATCAAAAAGTATTCGTGTACCCCCATTCCGGCAAACTTCCAAAAAATTCGCTTTAAACCGGATAAGCTGAGCCTTAACATATTTGCCAATTCATCAACAGCTAGCGAGGATGCGACATATCTTCCCATTACATTGACTGCCTTAGAGAACAGGCGGGATTTATCACTATTAAGTAATTCAATAGTAGGGTTGAGCTTACTGAATTGAACAATCAACAGATGCAACATTAATTCTTTTTGAGTTTGGTCCTCGCATTCAACTAAAGAATGCAACAATTCCGATTGCGAGTGGTCTAATTCGAAGATTTTATCACGTGAACCAAAATCATATATTTCGTTACAAATAAAGTGTATCGAAGTATAAAGAGCACTTTCGTTGCCGACAATATAATAAAAATCATCAGGTGAAATAAGCAGTGCGTTTTCTTTTTGTAAAACACAAACTGAGCTATTTAAAGTGAACGTAATTACACCGTCATACAAGTAGAGTAAAATCCATTCGGTTTTATTATCACTCATCCTGTAGCTGTCGAGAGCTGTGCTTTGATGTATAATTTTTACAGAATTATTTGTCATAGTCATCCTACCTTTGAACTAAAATCATATTATTTAATAGTTAATAATTAATATATATAAAATAAGTTCAATATTATTATAGCATATTAATCATTATTGTCAA
Source organism: Acutalibacteraceae bacterium (assembly GCA_045602685.1). Taxonomy (GTDB): domain Bacteria; phylum Bacillota; class Clostridia; order Oscillospirales; family Acutalibacteraceae; genus UMGS172. The sequence continues at coordinate 2,643 of JAZSCC010000060.1, forward strand.
TAGTTATATGCCATATTAATTAAGCACTATGTATAAAAAACAACCCCGTACATTTTGTACGGGGTTGTTAAATATAATTTTATTCTATTTTACAATCTTCACCTTAAAGCCGTTACTGATACCTGCAGCATTTGCATCATCTGTATCAATGTGCATTTCTAAACGGAATGCCTTATTGACTCTGACCTGTACATCGTAAAAGGTTGTTCTGCGCTCGCCGTCAATTTCAACCGTTACATAATCTCCGTCGTTAAGGCCAAATGCTTTGCCTTCCTCATCGCTCATATGTATGTGCCGGTTTGCAATAATGCAACCTTCTTTTAAAGTGACAACGCCCTTAGGTCCAATAATTGTAATCGGAGCTGAGCCCTTAATATCACCTGACTCACGTACCGGGGGCTTAACTTTTAAGGTGAATGAATCGGTACGGGAAATTTCAACCTGCGACTCCTTGCGGACCGGCCCTAAAACTCTTACACCTTCAATTGCTTTTAAGGATGGTCCTATAATAGTTAATTGCTCTTTACAAGCAAACTGTCCGGGCTGGGACAAGTCCTTAATCGGTGTAAGCTCATAGCCTTTACCGAAAAGAACTTCCAGGTGCTCAGCACTCAGGTGAATGTGGCGGTTTGAAATGCCAACGGGAACGGTATCGTTTGCCGATGCTGTTCCGCTGCACTGAGCCATAACCCGGTTGACTATCTCGGCAACTAATTTTTCATCATATGCCATAATCGGACCTCCTTAAATGATACGGAAGCTGTCAGCCATTACGCAACGGCGTTGACGAGTGAAGCTGCGAGCTGAGGTGATTCCCTCACCGGTGGGGCCTGCAATTGTAAATGTTGTATGACCTTCGCCACCAAAACCGATACCTGCATAGGATGGTGCATTTTTAACAAAAATAGTAGTTTCAACTGCACGTGCAAAGGCAGAGAGGTTGTCAATATTTTTTGAATGCATATGGGCAGTATGGCGGTTGCCATGCTCTGCTTTAACACCGAACTCAATTGCCTGCTCAATATTATCAACACGAACAATCGGTAATATCGGCATCATTAATTCTTCCTGAACGAAGAGATGATTAAAATCGGTTTCACAGATAATGCAGCGTATGTCCTTGCTTACATTAATTCCGATTTTTGCAAGAAGTACATCAGCATCTCTACCGACACAGTCACGGTTAACGACAAGCTTAGTATTGCCTTTTTTGTCTTTAGTTTCAACCAAAACAATTTTTGCAAGGCGGTCAGCCTGCTCGGCGTTAATCATATATGCACCGTTTTTAAGCATAACCGAGATAAGCTCATCAGCTATATTACGGAATGCAAAAACTTCCTTTTCGGCAATGCAGGGAAGGTTATTATCAAAGGTGCAGCCGTCGATAATATCCTTACCGGCCTTCTTAATGTCGGCAGTGTCATCTACAATGACAGGAGGGTTACCTGCGCCGGCACCGATAGCCTTTTTACCCGAGGAAAGCACTGCTCTTACAACACCGGGACCGCCGGTGCAAACAAGCAAGCGGACCAATGGGTGAGATTGCATAATTGCGGCAGATTCCAAAGTAGGTTTAACCATTGAGCAAACCAAAACTTCAGGGCCGCCTGCGGCCTTAGAGGCGCGGTTTACAAGGTCAACTGCATAGTTAGAGGTTGCTATTGCGTTGGGGTGGGGATTAAAAACAACACCGTTACC
>JAZSCC010000061.1:0-2030 GCA_045602685.1 Acutalibacteraceae bacterium
GAATCCCGACTCCACTTATGCCGGATAATAAATTAACAGCTGTAAACACTATAATACCTAACAGTGATGAGGTTAAAACTGTTCTTAAAATCCGACCGCTTTTATATGAAAAATACAACAAAAAAATTGTATATATAATCAATATAATAATAAAGGATATTTTAATAAATTGCAAGACCATTTCCCCTTTCTTACTATATTTATTAAACTTAACAAACTTTTATGCAAAAAGAAAAAGCAGACCGAAAACGGTCTGCTTAAAAGAAGATAAATGATATTACTTGGATGCAATTGCAAAAACATTAGCAACAACAGCCAACACAAAAAATGCAATGGCTATATACTTAGTCATACGGGATAATTTCGAATCCCAATCTCTTGCTTTATTCTTAGAAAGAAATGTATCAATACCGCCGGAAATAGCGCCAACTCCTGTACGACGGCCCTGCTGAAGTAAAACAACAGCGATAATAATTAAGGATGCAATTATCATTAAAATACCGACAATAATTTGTGCAATACCCATTTTAAAACTCCATTCTCCCGAAAAAAATCGGTTTTCATAACTCAAGTGCAGTAATTGTAACACAACTTAAAACAAAAATCAAGTATTATTTTTACATAGGATGCACTTTATTAACGGCATCAGCATTATCTGCATCAACCTTATACTTTTTATTTGCTCTTTTTTCAAAAAAATCAGTAGCGACCTTCGGGAACTGAGCATAAGACAAAACATCTTCGTCTTGCTCCATCCACTTTGAACATTCTTTCTTAAGAACTTCCAATTCAGGCTCGATTAAGTCAGCAGGACGGCAAGTAATCGGTTCCTCATCACCAATAATTTTCTTTTGAAATTCAGGGTCAATAGGCATTGGAGTACGGCCATACTCACCCTTGATAATACCCTTGAATTCCTTGGTAACCATTTTATAACGTTCACCCATTATTACGTTATATACAGCCTGCGTTCCAACAATCTGTGATGACGGAGTGACAAGCGGAGGATAACCGCAATCGGCTCTTACCTTTGGAACCTCCTCCAAAACCTCGGTCAGCTTATCCTCTTTTCCGGCCTGCTTAAGCTGTGACAAAAGATTAGAAAGCATTCCGCCCGGAACCTGATAAATTAAGGCTTTGGCATCCGAAGCCAACATTTTGGGATTTAATGTACCGTCAGCAATATACTTTTCACGCAAGGTGGTAACATATTTTGCAATATCGTCTAAGGCTTCAAGGTTAAGACCGGTATCAAACTCAGTACCACTTAAGGCTGCAACCATTGATTCGGTTGCAGGATGCGATGTACCGCCTGATAATGGAGAAATAGCAGTGTCTACCACGTCGGCACCGGCTTCTATGGCTTTCAGAAGTACCATCGCACCAAGGCCTGATGTAGAATGTGAATGTACCTGCACAGGAATTTTTACATTTTCCTTTATAGCCTTTACCAATTCATAGGTTGTATATGGAGTAAGCAATGCTGCCATATCTTTAATACAAAGTGAATCAGCACCGACATTTTCAAGCTGTTTTGCATAATTTACATAGTACTCAACATCAAACACCGGTCCTGTTGTATAAGAAACAGTACCCTGAACATGAGCACCTTTTTCTTTTTTGGTGGCATTGATGGCGGTTTCAAGGTTTCGAATATCGTTCAGAGCATCGAAAATTCGAATTATATCTATACCGTTTGCAACCGATTTTTGAACTAAATACTCAACAACGTCATCAGCATAATGACGGTAACCAAGCATATTTTGTCCCCTGAAAAGCATCTGCAGTTTGGTATTAGGACACTTTTCGCGAATTAAACGAAGTCTTTCCCACGGGTCTTCATTTAAAAATCTCAAACAAGAATCAAATGTTGCTCCGCCCCATGCCTCAAGAGAATGATAACCAACCTTATCAAGCTTTTCAACGATGGGCAGAATCTGCTCTGTTGTCATACGAGTCGCAATCAGGCTCTGATGTGCGTCTCTTAATATAGTTTCTGTAATTTTTACAAGTCGGAGGGCCAAGCGGTC
>JAZSCC010000062.1:0-3123 GCA_045602685.1 Acutalibacteraceae bacterium
CACTATGTAAAACTCATAAAAGAGGCTTTGGAAAAAGCCAAGGAATAACAAAAAACAGACCTTTCGTACCGTGGGCGAAAGGTCGGTTTTTTACTTATTTTAACATTATTACGGTTTCGTTATCTATCACGGACTTACAAAGTCCGTCGGTTAAAATCAATTCCCCGTCTTTTGTAATGAATATTAACTCTGCATTATAAAGCTTTGCCAATTCAGTGCCTTTTTCAATTCCTAAATTAAGGCAGGCGGTTGAAAGGCCGTCGGCAATACACGATGAATCAGTAATAACCGTAACCGAGGCGAGATTGTTATCACAAGGGTAACCGGTTTCAGGGTCAATTATATGATGAAAAATTTTTCCGCCAGCTTCAAAATAACGCTGATAAATGCCTGAGGTCACGGCGGTTTTGTCGGATAATTTTAAGATAGCTGAAAGCTCATTACTCTTGCCGAACGGTTTTTGCAAGCCGACAGTAAATTCTTCCTGCCCCTTATTACCGATTAAAAGAGTGTTTCCGCCCAAATTTATAACGGCACTTGTAACACCTTGTGCTTTCAGGTATTCCTTTACCTTGTCGGCAATAAAACCTTTGGCAATTCCGCCAAGGTCAATACCTGCTTTGTTTTGCGCTGTAACAAGATTGCCGTCAATTATAATATTGTTAAAATTTACATATTTTAAATTTTCTGTGATTTCGGTATCGGCGGGAGGTACGGTTCGGTTGCCGACATTCCAAAGCTCTACTAACGGCAAAACGGCAGGGTTAAAAGCACCGCCGGACTTAGTGAAAATATCATATGTGATTTTTAACAAATCAGCCGTATCGGGTGAAACGGCAACTGTTGTACCGTTTGAATGGTTGATTTTATAGACGTCGCTCGTTTTGACAGTTTTGCTTAATATGTTTTCGTACTGTCGGCAAAGTTTTAAAGCACCGTTCAGTGCACTGCTGTCACCGTCATAAATTGTAATGGTGATAACGGTATCCATCATAAATTCGGTAGCCGACTGAGGATATACATTGGATTTACAACCGACAGTTAAAATACAGATTATACAGCACAGTAATATTATAAAATGTTTTCTCATTTTTACCTCGTTTTACTTTTTTATAATTTTAGGCAGAATATGTAAATAATAATCATAAATATTATACTCTTTAATGTTCCGTTTGCCAAGAGAAAGTTGCAAAGATAAAAGCAGTATGGTATAATTTTATAAATCGGTATTGAAAAGAGGTGCGGTCTTAATGGTGAAAAAAGGTGACGTTATGCTGTCAATCAGCATTATTATTTTGGCCGTTTTTCTCCTGACGGTATTTTTCTTTTTAAAAACTGACGGTAAACAGGTTGTAATTAAGGTTGACGGACATATTTTTGGCAAGTATTCCATTTTGTCCGAACAAGAGATAGAGATTAAAACAAAACGCGGAATTAATATTGTTAAAATTGAGGATGGCAAGGTTTCGGTATCGCAGGCTGACTGTCCGGACAAGTATTGTGTAAATCATATAGCAATCGATAAAACAGGTGAAACGGTGGTTTGCTTACCGCACCGTATTATTGTTGAGGTGGTTGAATGAAAAGTGCAGGTAAAACCGCCTATTTCGGCGCAATGCTCGGATTGGCAATCATTTGCGGATATATTGAAATGCTTATACCCTTAGATTTCGGTATCCCCGGCATAAAGCTGGGACTAGCTAATATTGTGGCATTGGTGTTACTGTATAAAAACGGATTTCTGCCGGCGTTAGCGGTTAATATTGCGAGGGTGCTTTTGGTGGGCATTTTATTTGGCAATATTATGAGTATTATGTATTCATTAGTGGGTGGAATTTTAAGTCTTTCAGTAATGTGGCTTACAAAAAAGCTGCCCGTATTTTCGATAGTCGGTGTCAGTGTATCGGGAGCGGTATCTCATAATATTGGTCAACTGTCAGCGGCATTAATTGTAATAGGCTTTAAGGCGGTTGTGTTTTATCTGCCGTTTTTACTTATTGCTGCCGTTATAACGGGATTTTTAATCGGTCTCGGCGCTTCGTATATTATTAAAAGGGTAAAGTCGGTGTAAATTCCGGTATATTGACTTTTATTGTAAAACTTTATATAATGTTCAAAATGATTGTAATTTAAAGGAAGTGGCGTTTTGAAAAAAACCACATTAAGATTGCAAACAATTCTTTATCATAATGAAATTGAAAATCTTGAGAAATCTTTGGCCAGCATTGCTAAGGCGGTTGAAACGTCGAGGACGCAGGATGGACCTATTGAGCATATTGATATTTGTTATGGTGACGCTTCGAGTGAGCCTTTGTTTAATGATGAAAAAATTGCCGAATATAATCAAAAATATGGCAAGTTTTTTAAACTGGAGTATATGTTTTTTGGGTTTAATTCAGGCACCTCAAAGGGCCAAAACGTTATGTTTGAGACCTGTAAATCGGAGTATTTGTTGGCAATGAACCCCGACGTCATTCTTTGTCCCGACTTTTTCCTTGAGATGATGAGACCGTATGAGAATATGGAAAACGTCGGTATGGTTGAAGCAAGACAGTGTCCTTTAGAGCATCCTAAAATTTTTGACCCCAATACCGGCGAAGAACCGTGGGGCGCCATGGCCTGTGTAATTATTCCGTCGGCTGTTTTTAAAAAATTAGGCGGACTTGACGAGAAAAACTTTTTCCTTTATTGTGATGATGTAGATTTCTCGTGGCGACTTCGTTTGAACGGGTATAAAGTTATATACTGTCCGCGTGCTTTTGTGTATCATGCGAAGAGAATAAACGAGCAGGGTGGTGTTCAGCCGACCAATGCTGAACTTTATTACTCAGCTGAGGCTGCATTGCTTATGGCTTACAAGTATTCTGATGATGCGAGATTGAAACGCTTTTTGGAGCTGTTTGAAAAGGGCAGTGAGCAGCAGAAAAAAGCGGCTGCCGAGTTTTACCGTCGCAAAGAAAACGGTCTTCTTACTGAGCGACTTGATAAAAATCATAAGATTGCTTCATTTACCCAATGGGATTATTCCGAAAGCCGTTACTGATTGGAGGGTGTGTTGTGAGTAGCATTAAAGATTATACATCATCGGCACTTGTCCGTCAGTACTTTGACCGATTGGCTTCG
>JAZSCC010000063.1:0-4376 GCA_045602685.1 Acutalibacteraceae bacterium
TCACGAAAAACCTTGGCCGATAGCTTTTTGTCGTTTTCGATTGCAGTTTTCAACGAGTCAAGACCTTCAAACTGTTTTTCCTCGCGTATATATTGAAGTAACTTTACGGTTACGGTTTTACCGTAAATATTTCCGTCAAAATCTATTATATTGGTTTCGCTTAAAGGCTTTTTCAGTAAAAAAGTCGGACGAATCCCAATATTTGTAACCGCCGAATACTCTTTACCGTCAACCACTACCGATGAAGCATAGACCCCGAATTTAGGTTCAACCAAATTTTCATTTAACGAAATATTAACTGTCGGAAAACCTAAAACTCTGCCCCGTTCTTCACCGTGCATAACCTCGTTGGTAAATGAATACGGGCTGCCTAATAGCATATTTGCAAATGAAATATCGCCTTTTTGTATCAATTCACGTATAAGTGATGATGAAACAGTCTGTCCGCCTACCTCATATTTTGGAACTACAACCGCCTCCGCTTCGTGCTGCCGGCAATAATCAGTTAAAAACAGCGTGTCTCCCTGACCACCCTTGCCAAATCGGTAATTAAATCCGCAAACCACCGCTTTAATATTATATTTTTGAAAAAGCATATCCAAAAACTCTAACGGAGAAAGGTCATGCACCTTGTCATAATCGAGCACAAAAATATCCTTAAAACCTAATTTGTTTAAGCGATGACATTTATCCTCGGCTGTCATAATCATCGGTACAAAAGCATCTGAGGTTTTGCGTTTAGGAGGCTCCAAAAAAGTAACGGCAATCGGCGTTAATTCTTTAAAGCTCAAAGCTGCATTAAGAACTGACATATGGCCCTTATGCATTCCATCAAAGGTGCCTAAAGCCACTGCAACACCCGAATTAAGCACATCTACCGCCTCCTCTTTTTATTTTAAGCCATTATTCCTTAATTACACATTTGGTGGTGAATTCTCTTTCCTCGGCCTTATATTCCGAAAGACCTAAGAATTCACCGTCGGAATACATTCTGAAAAGTTCGCCGTCATAGGCGTCTTGCTTTTTAAAATTTACACGGTCAGCACTCAAAGCCGCACCGTTCAAAATCCGCCTGCTTTGAGTCGGCGCTATTGTAATACTTTTAAAACGAGAAACTGCTATATCCGGTGACAGTAAACACTTATCAGGTTCTGACTCAATTCTTTCTAAAGCAAAACATTGGTCTATTGAAAATCCCGCAGCTTCAATACGTCTTAATGATGAAACCACAGCGCCACAACCTAAAAATTTGCCAATATCATCAGCTAACGACCTGATATACGTACCCTTGGAACAATGCACCTCAACCGTAAAATCATTACCCTCACGCTTTAAAAGTTTTAATTCGTGAATGGTAACGCTTCTTGCCTCACGCTTAACCTCTTTACCCTGACGGGCAAGGTCATAAAGTCTGACACCATTAACCTGAATCGCCGAATACATCGGCGGTATTTGGTCATAAGTACAGTTAAAATGCGATAAAGCACGTGACAACTGCCCGTCTGAAACATTAACCTCGCTTGTGCCGGTTACTTGGCCGGTAATGTCAAGCGAATCGGTAGTCAAACCAAGTCTTATCCCTGCAATATACCGCTTATCAGCCTCTAAAACATAGGAAGAAAGCCTCGTTGCTCTGCCTATAAGTATTGGCAAAACACCGGTAGCCAATGGGTCAAGCGTACCTGTATGCCCGACACGTTTAGTGCCGTATATACGGCGAATTACCGCTGCCGTCTTAAAGGATGTGTACCCCGTAGGCTTATCAACTAAAATTAATCCGTTCTTTAACATAAATCAGCCCTCTAAAACCTCAACGATTTTAGTTTTAAGCTGTGCTTTTACTTCCTCTAAACTGCAGTCAAACTCACAACCTGCGGCGCGCTTATGTCCGCCGCCGTTGAAGAAGCTGCAAATCTGTGCCGCATCATACGGCTCAAAGGTGCGAATTGATACCTTCCACCTGCCATCAGCCTTTTCACGTACGGTAACACCGATTTGTACCCCCTCAATTTGACGAGACAAAGCAGCAATACCGTCCATATCACTGGAGTCACAGCCTGTTTCTTTAATCATTTTCTGAGTAACTGTAAAAATAGCACATTTGCCATCATAAATATACTCGATTTCGTTAAGCACCCTGCGTTCCATTTCAAGCCGGCTTTTAGTTTTAACCTCAAACATAACACGGTTGATTTCGTCATAGTCAGCGCCTGATTTCATCAGTTCGGCTGCAAAAATATGAGTTCTTTGCGTAGTGTTAGAAAACTTAAAACAACCGGTATCGGTAGCAATGCCTGTATACAAGCAACCGGCAATAAAGGGCGTGATTTCAACACCCAGTTCCTTAATAACATTAAAGACACACTCGGCTGCAGCCGCACTCTCTTCCTCTAAATACAAATTTTCGGCAAAACCGGTATTTGTACCATGGTGGTCAATCGCCAATAAAACCTTATCTGCATATTTTTCCTTAAGAGAGCCTAACAATTTTTCATCGGCAACATCAACCGAAATTACGGTTTCGGGTAAAAAATCCTCATCACCTTCTTGGGTCAAAAACTTAAATTTATGAGGAATTTCGTCACCGCAAATCACATTGGCCTTTTTGCCCATTTTTCGCAACGCCGAACAAAGCCCGAATCCTGAGCCTAAGGTGTCCCCGTCAGGATGAGCGTGCGTTAAAATCAAGTATTTATCATTTTTCTTTAGAATTTCAGAGGCTTCTTTGACCGAAATCAACTTACTCATCACCGTCAACCTCTGTATTTTTTTCTGATTCTGATACTTCAGGAAATGAATCAATTATCTTTGAAATATGAGCACTATGCTCAATAGAGTTATCGGCAACAAAGCGCAATTCCGGAGTTTTGCGAAGCTTCAGTCTCATTCCAAGCTCACGTCTGAGAAAGCCGGCAGCATTTTTAAGACCTTTAACACTTTCAACTGTTTTCTCAAACCCTTCAATAGCACTAACATAAACGGTGGCATAAGAAAGGTCGCCGGAAACATCAATTTTTACTATACTCAGAAGCTTACTTATTCTTGGGTCTTTAAGTTCACGGAAAAGGTCGGCCAATTCACGCTGAATATCGGCAGAAACTCTCCCTAATTTAAAACTCGGCATAATTACTTCCTTTTTCTTTAATAATGTGTCTTGGCGCCGAAAGGACAACCCTTCGGCGCACTTTTAATTAGTGTAGCAAAATTTAATCACGGTATTCTTCCATAATATAGGCTTCAAATATGTCGCCCTCTTTAATATCACCGTACTTAGCCAAACCGACTCCGCACTCGTAACCGGTGGCAACCTCTTTAACGTCATCCTTGAAGCGACGGAGAGAGTCAATTTCATCCTCGGCAATAACAATACCGTCACGGACAACACGGACCTTAGCGTCCCTTGTAATCTTACCGTCACGAACATAACAGCCGGCAATAGTACCTACTCCCGAAACCTTATATGTTTGACGAACCTCAAGCTGACCTAAGGTAGCTTCACGATACTTCGGTGCAAGCATTCCCTTCATAGCAGCTTCAATTTCTTCAATACAATCATAGATTACTCTATACAATCTGATTTCAACGCTATCTCTTTCAGCGGCTTCCTTTGCAACCGGGTCAGGACGAACATTAAATCCTACAATAATAGCACCTGAGGTTGCGGCAAGCATTTCATCCGACTCATTAATTGCACCGACACCGCCATGAATAACATTTACACGAACCTCATCATTAGAAAGTTTAACCAAACTTTCACGGACAGCCTCAACCGAGCCTTGAACATCTGCCTTAACAATAACATTAAGGTCTTTAAGCTCACCCTCGGCGAGCTGGCTAAAGAGGTTATCCAAAGTAACCTTTTGAGTAGCTTTGAAAATTTCATCCTTAGCCTTTTGCTTACGCTGTTCAACCAACTGACGTGCCAAACGCTCATCAGAAACGGCGTCAAAGCCGTCACCTGCACTCGGAACCTCATCAAGACCGGTAATCTCAACCGGAACCGACGGTCCGGCTTCTTTTATACTGCGACCGTTTTCATCAAGCATAACCCTGACACGGCCGACCGATGAACCTGCAACAATAATATCGCCTGAGCGCAAGGTACCGTTCTGTACCAAAAGGGTTGCAACAGGACCGCGACCTTTATCAAGACGGGCTTCAATAACAACACCTTTACCCTTACGGTCGGGATTAGCCTTTAACTCCTGCATTTCGGCAACGAGCAATACGTTAGCCAACAAATCATCAATACCTTGATGAGTTTTTGCCGAAACCGGTACACAGATAATATCACCGCCCCACTCCTCAGGAACAAGACCGTGCTCGGTCAACTGTTGCTTAATACGGTCAGGATTAGCCTCAGGCTTATCCATCTT
>JAZSCC010000064.1:0-9816 GCA_045602685.1 Acutalibacteraceae bacterium
TAAATTTTAAGAGGTTTTTGTATAAAGAAAATCTCTCAAACCCGCATAAACACTGGGTTTGAGAGATGATGGTGCGGGTAACAGGACTTGAACCTGCACAGCCTTGCGACCATTAGAACCTGAATCTAACGCGTCTGCCAATTCCGCCATACCCGCATATATGACTTAAATTCTTTCGAAAATCTTAGAACCGAAACGGTTTGTTAGAAATCCGTTAGAAATAAGTGTTTTTCTGAGATTTTTGAACAAATAGAAATCAAGGTCAAAAATCGTGAAACCCCTTGATTTTATGCGGTTCTTCGGAGAAAACAGTAGAGGTCTAAAAGAACCTCTCGCGCGTTAGTACCTGAATCTAGCGCGTCTGCCAGTTCCGCCATATCCGCATATTAAGTTTGACTTCTGAAATTTATATAATGAGTCCATCTGAGGCAGAGTTTATCTTCAGTTAAAATCCTTTTTGCTTGCTCTGCAAGGGCTATTATAATGATTGTAGAACGTGGAAACGTATTGCGTTTCCACAAAAGCCGATAAATCGGCTTTCAAGCAATCAAATTTCACAAAATTCGATTGCTTTTCTACAACATTGCAATGGCCGTTGTCAAATTTTCCTTGAAAATTTGTTGACGAATCGAAGATTTGGTGTGGAAATGACACTGAAAGTGTCTTTTCCACGTTCAACGACCATTATACATTTGTTGTTAGTAATTGTCAAGGGTTTTAAAAAAGAGGTTTTCGGCACAGCTGCGTTTTATAGCAACTGTGCCGAAGTGTTTTTAATATTATTGTTTTTTTGTTATTGTCCGGACCTTATTCCTAAGGCTTTGCGAACCGTTTTGCGCCATTTAATGAAATAAGCATTTAAAATCCTGGTTAATGCGAAATCGTAAATAATAAAAGCTATATTTCCGATGATATAGACCATCGCCGCCATTATTCCTAATGGTACTCTTTCGTTTTGGAAAATATTAATTCCTAATAAACTAAAGGTTATCCAAAAACAAGCAGATACGCTTATATTAAAGGTGAAAAATTTTATAATTGAACCTAAAAGGCGTGATTTCAAACGTTCAATAAGAAGTTTTACTGTTGGATAGTATCCTAAAAAACCGATAAACATTATTAACGCTTCACGCTCGGTTGGAAGTATAAACGATAAAATGCCGGTAATTGCGAAACAAAGAAAGGACCATTTAAAGTTTAGTTCTACGGCCGGAATTAAAAACATAATACCTGTCAATGCCGGTACTGTATAAAGCATTATAGGGATATTTGTTCCCAACATCAGTACAACGGTTAATGCCGAAATAACACCGCAAACGGTAATTTTGATTGTGTTTTTCATATTACATACAACGGCAGCACATATCGGCACACATTAAACCCGCACAGCAATCGCAGGGGGTACATGCGGCACCGGTAGTCTGGTAGCCTCCCGAGCCGTACGGGTTATAGCCACGGCGACTTTGTTCCATACGGTTTAAAGCGGCGCGGTATTCGGCATTTGCGGGGTCCATTCGTACCGCGTTGTTCATACTTGTAAATGCGGCGTCAAACCAACCTCTGCGGTACAGAACAATTCCATTCAAGAAATACCATTCAGCATCTCGTTTTTCAGGCGGTACGCCGTCGAAAAGTCCGTGTGCTTCTTCAAAACGTCCTGAGGAAATAAGCCTTCTGACGTCATTAAAATTCGAACCGGCACTTTCGTTCCCTGCACCCCAGTTGTTATTGTAGCCTGAACCACCTGAGGTTCTGTTTTTACGGCGTTTGATAATTTCATCATAAGCCTGATTTATTTCCTGCATTTTTTCGGTAGCCATTTCTAATGCAGCAGGGTTATCGTTGAAATTATCAGGGTGGAATTTTCTTGCTTTTTCACGGTAGGCTGCTTTAATTTGTTCCTCTGTGGCATCACGTCCGACGCCTAAAGCCTCATACGGGTCTTTCATTTTTTCAGGTCTCCTTAGCAAAAATTCTTTTTTGGGCGCTTTTAAGCCCATCATATAGTATATTATCAAGTATGGGTTTAAACTTCTTTATTTCAAGCAATTCTGAATAGGTCGAGCATTCAACAAAGCAGTTGTTAAGTATTGGATTGAGTCGTTCTTCGGCATATTTTAAAGGCTCTATTCCGGTTGACAATTCCTTGATTAACGGATTAAATCGACGTTTTTTTATATCTTTTTCAATGTCATCCGCCACGTCACAAAGATATACCCATTTACCTAAGCAATAGCCCATTCTTTCTAAAACAAAGCGGTATTTTTTCTCGCAGGGTATAAGTGATAAAATACTACTGACTGCTTTTGCAGTTGGTTCGGCGGCCTTGTCCAAACTGCAATCAGCGTCAATTTCAGCGGCTTGTTGTAGATTAAAATATTCGGATGTAATTTTCTTTAGTTCAGGGTAATTATAATATACTTTTTTACACCAATGCTTTGTAAACAGCCTTAAAAAACGGTAAAAAAACGACTTTAAAAAACCACTGTCGGCAATGTTGTCGCGTACTTTCATATCGGTCAATGCAATACCTGCTGCAGCGGCAAGTGAGTGAAAATCACCGTCATTTTTACAGTATGTGCATTTTTTGAAAGGGTTCACACGGCACCTTTTTTTCTCGTAGCCGTAGAATTCGTCGCTTAAGGCGGCTTGCAAAAGTGAAATGAAAGCCATATCGTAACTTAAACTGAATTTTGAAAAAGTACCATAGGTTTTGCCCAGATACCGACACAATCCGCAGTAAATTGCATTGTAAATCTCAAAATCTTTTACCTTCATTTCGGGCTTGTGCACCTTTATATATCCAAACAAAACCTCACCTCTTTCAGATATGTCCTATATTAACAATAGTTACATAAAAAGTCAACCGACGAGTGAACAATGTGTTAATTTTAAAGTAATTTTTTTAAGAATTGACCGGTATAGGACTTTTGACATTGCGCAACCTCCTCAGGAGTGCCTGTAACCACAATGTTTCCGCCTCGGTCACCGCCCTCGGGACCTAAATCAATAAGGTGGTCAACCGATTTTATAACATCCAGGTTGTGTTCAATGATAACCATAGTATTGCCGGCATCGACCAAACGGTTGAATACGTCAATGAGCCTATGCACGTCGGCGGTGTGAAGTCCGGTGGTCGGTTCATCTAAAATATACATTGTTCTGCCGGTAGGACGTTTCGATAATTCGGTTGCTAATTTTACACGTTGAGCCTCACCGCCCGAAAGAGTGGTTGCAGGTTGACCTAATTTAACGTAGCCCAATCCGACATCGTAGAGGGTTTTTAATTTCCTGTAAATTTTTGGGTGACTTTCAAAGAAATACATACCCTCTTCAACGGTCATTTCAAGTACATCGTAGATACTTTTATCGCGATATTTAACCTCTAAGGTTTCGCGGTTATAACGACTGCCTTTACATACCTCGCAGGGCACGTAGATATCGGGAAGAAAATGCATTTCGATTTTTATTATGCCGTCACCCTCGCACGTTTCACACCGGCCACCCTTGACATTAAATGAAAAGCGTCCTGCGTTGTAGCCTCTCATTTTAGCGTCTTTGGTTGCGGCAAAAAGTTCTCTGATATCGTTAAATACACCGGTATAGGTAGCGGGGTTTGAACGGGGAGTGCGACCGATGGGGGATTGACTGATTTCTATAACCTTGTCCAGATTTTCGAGTCCATCAATATTCTTATGTTTACCCCAAATGCGCTTTGCACCGTTCAATTCACAAGCAAGTCGCTGATAAAGAACACTGTTAATAAGCGAGGATTTACCTGAGCCGGAAACTCCGGTGATACCAATCATTTTACCTAACGGAAAGGTAACGTCAATGTTTTTAAGATTATTTTCTTCGGCACCGACAATTTTTATTGTTTTGCCGTTGCCTGTTCTGCGGGTAATCGGCACCTCAATTTTTTTACGCCCTGACAGATAGCCACCGGTAATTGATTTTTTGCATTTTTGTATTTCTTCGGGTGTGCCGGCACAGACAATTTCACCGCCGTGAACGCCAGCACCGGGACCAATATCGACAATATAATCGGCAGCACGCATAGTGTCTTCATCGTGCTCAACCACAATTACGGTGTTGCCGAGGTCTCGAAGCTGTTGTAATGTGTGTAAAAGTTTTTCATTGTCACGCTGATGTAAGCCAATACTGGGCTCATCCAAGATATATAAAACGCCCATAAGAGAGGAACCGATTTGGGTAGCAAGCCGAATTCGTTGACTTTCTCCGCCCGAAAGGGTGCCTGCAGCACGTGAAAGGGTGAGGTAATCCAAACCGACGCTTACCAAGAACGAAAGCCTTGATTTAACTTCTTTTACAATCGGTGCGGCAATGCTTTGGTCACGGGTGTTGAGTGTTAAATTATCGAAAAACTTTAGGCAGTCAACAATTTGTAAATCGCACAGTTCTTTGATATTAACACCGCCGACGGTTACACTTAAAATTTCCTTTTTAAGTCTTGCGCCGTTACATTCGGGGCAAGGACATTCGGTCATCAGCGATTCAATTTCAGAACGTGAAAAGTCACTGGTTGTTTCTTTAAAACGGCGTTCAAGGTTGTTTATAACACCTTCAAAAGGAACGGTAAATTTACCTGCACCCCAAAGGTTATTGCGGGTAAACTCAATTTTTTTGTCGCCCGTTCCGTACATTATAATATCTTTAACTTCCGAAGATAAATCACGGTAGGGTGTATTAATGTCAAAACCGTAATGCTCGGCAAGACCTTTAAAGTACATTAAAGCGATTGTGCCTTCTTCTCTGGCGCCCCAGCCGGTTGTACCCCAGCCTGATGCCCTGATACAGCCGTCAGCCAAAGATTTTGACTCATCGGGAACAAGCAACAGAGGGTTGATTTTCATAAAAACACCCAATCCCGTACAGGTTGGACAAGCGCCAAACGGACTGTTGAACGAGAACATTCTTGGCGCTAATTCGGGCATACTTGCATCGTGTTCGGGACAGGCATAGTTTTCCGAAAAAGTATATTCTTCGCCGTCTACAACCGAAACAGTAACAATTCCGCCTGAAAGTTTCAGTGCGGTTTCAACACTATCGGTCAGGCGTTTGGCAATTCCGTTTTTAAGTACAAGTCGGTCGATTACGGTTTCAATAGTGTGTTTTTTGGTTTTCTCAAGTTTTATTTCTTCAGATAAATCGTAAACCTCGCCGTCAATTCGTACTCTTACATAGCCATCCTTACGTACTTTTTCAAGCAGTTTTACGTGCTCTCCCTTTTTGGCACGGATAATGGGAGACAAAATGAGCACCTTGTCGCCTTCACCGTTTTCTAAAATGCGGTCAACAATCTGGTCAACCGTCTGTTTTACGATTTCACGTCCGCAAACGGGACAGTGGGGAATGCCTATGTGAGCATACAGTAAACGCAGGTAATCGTAAATCTCGGTAACCGTACCGACGGTTGAACGAGGGTTTTTGGATGTTGTCTTCTGGTCGATTGAAATTGCAGGGGATAACCCGTCAATGCTGTCAACATCGGGTTTTTCCATTTGACCTAAAAACTGTCGGGCATAACTGGATAATGATTCAACATAACGACGCTGACCTTCGGCATAAAGCGTGTCGAAAGCCAAGGAGGATTTACCCGAGCCTGATAAACCGGTCAAAACAACCAGTTTGTCACGTGGGATTTCTAAATCTATATTTTTTAGGTTATGCTCTTTCGCACCGCGGATAATTATTTTATCAATCATTTTAAGTTCTCCCGAAATCAAAACAACGTAGTATTATTTTTACCATTATACTACATTATTTTACCTCAATTTTTTAAAAAAGTAAACAGTCAACTGAACAAATATTCTTGAATTTCTGAAAATATTTTAAAAATGTATTGACAAGTTTGTATTAGTGTGGTAATATGGTAGCACGCTAAAGCGTTCTATGCTTTTCCAAAATTTAAAAATATTTAAAAGAGGGTAATAAATATGAAAAAGGCAATTAAAATTATGAGCTTAATGCTCGCAGTACTTATGTGCTTGTTCGCATTCACCGCCTGTGGAGGTGGAAAGAAGCAACAACAATCACTGGTTGTCGGTTATACCATTTATGCACCGATGAACTATCTTGATGAAAATAATAAGCTTGTTGGTTTCGATACCGAACTTGCAGAAAAGGTATTCAGTAACTTGGGTTATAAGGTTATTTTCAAGGAAATTCAATGGGACAATAAGTACACCGACCTTAACGGTGGTACTATTGATTGTATCTGGAACGGTTTTACTTGCAATACTGCTGACAAAGACGGCATTTTGCGTTCAGAAAAGGTTGACTTTTCCTACAATTATATGGAAAACAGACAGGTTGTAGTTGTTAAGAATACTTCAGGCATTGCTGCAGCAGCTGACCTTAATGGCAAAATCGGTACCGCTGAAAGCGGTTCAGCAGGCGAGTCTTATGCTAAAGGTTTCGAGGGTATGGTATTTAAGGGCGTTCTCAAACAGACCGACGCTTTGATGGAAGTTAATGCAGGTACTGCTGATTTTGCTGTTGTTGTTGCACAGCTTGCAAAGAGCTATTGCGGTAAGGGTGATTACACTGCTCTTACTACCGTTGATGCTCTCGCAAGTGACGTTGAGTTCTATGCTATCGGCTTTAAAAAGGGTAGCGCTTTAACCGAAAAGGTTAATGAGCAGCTCGAAAAGCTCGGCAAAGACGGCACAATTAAGACTTTGGCGGAGAAATACGGCGTCGCAACCACCGCTATTACCGATTATTCTGACCAAAAGGCTTCTGACGACGAGAAATAATATATTTTCGGTTGGTTTATAGATTTCAAGTTTCAAGCAGACGGGATTTTATCCCGTCTGCGAAAGTTATGTTTAGAGTATTTTTTAGGAAGTATATAGTATGAGTTTTTGGGAAGTTGTTTCGTTTTTATCAGACGGGTTTGTTTTTTCATTAATAATTTTTGCTGTTACGCTTATTTGCGGTATTCCGTTAGGTTTGCCCATTGCTTTTTGTTCAATGAGCAAGTTTGCTCCCGTACGCGCGGTTGCTAAAACGGTGGTATGGATTGTCCGCGGAATTCCTTTGATGTTACAGATTTTTATAATCTATTATGTTCCGGGGCTTTTATTCGGCACACCGCTTTTCAGTAATATTGACCGTTACATAATCAGTAATTATAATGTTCCTGCTGACGGTGTTTTACGTCTTTTGATGATAAATGCCGGCGGTTTGGTTGCTGTTTTGATTGCGTTTACAATTAATTATGCCTGTTATTTTTCGGAAATATATCGAGGCGGTATAGAAAGCATATCTAAAGGTCAATACGAGGCAGGATATGTTTTGGGACTTTCTAAATCACAGACATTCAAGAAAATTATCTTGAAGCAGGTTGTAAAGCGTATAGTTCCACCGATGTCTAATGAAATTATTACGCTAATTAAGGACACAGCACTTGCCAACTGTATTATGATTCCTGAAATTATCAAACAGGCGAAGGAACTTGCTGCAACCAAGGCACTTATTTGGCCGTTGTTTTTTACGGGTGTGTTTTATTTGATTTTTGTCGGACTTCTCACAATCCTTTTAGGCAAGGTGGAGAAGAAACTGAGCTATTTTAAGGATTGAGGTGACAAAAATGGCTGTATTGGAAGTTTCAAATATTACCAAAAGCTTTGGTAAAGTCGAGGTATTAAAGGGGATAGACTTTTCTTTGGAAAAGGGTCAGGTTTTGTCAATTATCGGTTCGTCGGGCAGTGGCAAAACAACGCTTTTGCGATGCCTTAATTCGCTTGAATTTGCCGATACGGGTGTGATTTCGGTTAACGGTGAGACCATTTTTGACGGTGCTGTTAAAACCGGACGCTCGGATGAGGAGTTGCGGAAAAAAAGACTTCATTTTGGCCTTGTTTTCCAGTCTTTTAATCTTTTTCCGCAGTATACGGTTTTGGAAAACGTAATGCTTGCACCTGATTTACTTAAAAAGGATACTCACGAAAACAATCGACAAAAGGCTCTTGAATTGATTGAAAAGGTTGGTCTTTTGGAAAAGGCGGACAGTTACCCTTGTCAACTGTCGGGCGGTCAGCAACAGCGTGTGGCTATTGCCCGCGCGTTAGCTCTCGACCCTGAGATTCTTTGTTTTGATGAGCCGACATCGGCGCTTGACCCTGAGCTTACGGGAGAGGTTTTAAAGGTTATCAGGTCACTTGCTGACGGACATATGACTATGGTTGTTGTCACTCACGAAATGAGTTTTGCCAAGGACGTTTCGGATACCGTTATTTTTATGGATGACGGTGTAATTGCCGAGCAGGGTTCACCCTCGGATATTTTTGAAAACCCAAAAACCGAGAGATTAAAATCATTTTTAGCTTCATATAGTAAGTGACTAAAAAAGGCGGCCGTGGAAGACACTTCGTAAAGAAGCCGTCTTCCACTGCTTTTATATTGCCAAACAAATGACACTTTACACAATGATTGTGAAAGTGTCATAGTGGGTTACATACTTTGAAAAAACATACTTACCGAAAAATAAAGTTGGTTTTTTCGGTGGGTGGAGTGATATTGCAAACGAAACGTTTGCAGTGATATTTTTGCCGAAAGGCAAAAGTGGTATTGAAACCTTACGGTTTCAGTGATATTATATTCGCCTTAAAAACTGTCCGAAGGACAATATCACGATGCGAAGCATCATATCACTGCGAAGCAATATCACTCGCCGCAAGGCGAATATAACTGAGGCACACTTCCTTACGGAGTGCGCCTCAAAACCCACTCTTTTTATTTGACAATATAATATAATAATGTTAAAATATCTTAGAGTTAAAAGGGAGGGCAGAATATGTATAGTTCGTTTGCAGCATTTTATGATGCGTTCACAGAGAATGTAGAGTATAAAAAGCGTACAGATTATATCTGCCGCCTTTTTAAAAAGTATGGCAAAATTCCAACGCTTATTTTAGATGCCGCCTGCGGCACGGGCTCGTTCTCGGTTGAGTTCGCAAAGCGAGGCATCAGCGTTATCGGTGCCGATATATCAGCCGATATGCTAAGCATCGCCGCCGAAAAGTGTGAGGGAGAGGATGTTCTGCTTATAAATTCGGCTCTGTCTGAGCTCGATTTATATGGAACGGTCGATGGTGCCGTGTGCCTGCTTGACAGCCTTAATCACATAACCGATTACAAGGAGCTTTGCCGCTCTATAGCGCGCATTTCGCTTTTTATGGAAAAGGATTCCCTTTTCATTTTCGATGTAAATACCGAATATAAACATTCCGTGGTTTTAGGCGATAACACATTTACACTCGAGAGTGAAGATGTTTTTTGTGTTTGGCGCAATAGGTATTTAAAGCGCAATAAAACCACCGAAATCACCCTCGATTTCTTCGAGAGAAATGGCGAAGCATATAACAGATATTCAGAGTCCTTTAGCGAGCGGGCATATACCGATAAGGAGATTACCGCCGCGCTTAAAAAGGCGGGGCTCGAAATAGTTGCGATTCTCGGCGAAAACACAATGAGTAAACCAAAGGAAGACTGTCAGCGCAAGGTCTTTGTTGCAAGAAAGGTATAATTATGGGAAAGCTTATAAGATGCATAACAAGTGATGGGCAGGTTATGGCAACCGCCCTCGATTCAACCGATATAGTAGCGGCAGCCGAAAAATATCATAAAACCTCGGCCGTGGCAACCGCGGCTCTCGGCCGAATGCTCACCGCAACCTCAATGATGGGCAATATGCTAAAGGGTAAGGATAACACCATAACTCTCAGAGCCTCTGGTGGCGGACCCATCGGCTCTGTAATCTGTGCGGCCGATTTTAACGGTGATGTAAGG
>JAZSCC010000065.1:0-3369 GCA_045602685.1 Acutalibacteraceae bacterium
CATATTGTTTGAAATAATCATATCTAAGGTCTTTTGTACGGTTTCAATGTGTACTGATTTATCACGTACAACACCTTTTTTTCCAACCTTGTCCTTCCCTGCCTCAAACTGAGGTTTTATAAGACAAACAGCCTCACCATTCTGCTTCATAAGCTCACGCATTACCGGAATAATAATTGAAAGTGAAATAAATGAAACATCAACCGAGCAAAAATCAAGCTCCTCAGGTATCTCGTTGTGGGTAACATAACGAAAGTTAGTACGTTCCATATTAACAACTCTTTTATCTGTGCGTAACTTCCAGGCAAGCTGACCGTACCCAACGTCAATAGCGTAGACCTTTGCGGCCCCGTTCTGAAGCATACAGTCACAAAATCCACCGGTTGATGCACCAATATCGGCGCACAGCTTACCTTTAAGAACAATCGGAAAGGTGTTTAAAGCTTTCTGTAACTTTAACCCGCCACGGCTAACATACTTCAACGGATTACTTCTAACCTCAATGTTATCATCATCCTTGATTGTAGTCCCCGGCTTATCAGCTTTTTGATTATTAACATAAACAACGCCTGCCATAATAAGCGTTTTGGCTTTTTCACGGCTGTCACAAAAACCTAATTCAAAAACAGCCGTATCAAGTCTTCTTTTATTGTTCAAGTGATATTACCTCTTTTACAGATTTCACTATAGAATCGCAGTCCAATCCGTATTTTATGCGTTGAGAATCAACAGAGGCCTGCTTTACAAAACCCTCAACCGCCTTAGCCTTATATTTACCGGAATAACTGCCTTCAAGTAATTTAAAGCCTACTTTTTCGGCAATTCCGCCGCTTAAAATGCCCTCTTCAAAGAATAATACATTTTTAAACCGTTTCAGTATATCTAAAACTTCCTGAGAAAGCGGATTAATAATATTAAGTTTAATTACCGACACAGATATTCCTTCAGCATTAAGACTTTGTTTTGCCTTCAAGGCTTGGGCGGTCAGTGTTCCGTACGTTACAATAGCCGTCTCACCGTCACCGAAGATAGTATATTGACCTTTATTTTCGCCAGATTCTGAAATTTCCGGCTCTGTGCCTCTTGGATATCTTATAGCAGCAATACCCTTCGGATTACTTAACCTTTCAGTTAACATCTCACGTAATTCGCTAAATGTTGCAGGCGCATATATTAAAACATCGGGAATTGAGGAAAGAAAAGCAACATCAAAAAGTCCCTGATGTGTTTCACCGTCATCACCGACAAATCCTGCACGGTCAACCGCAAGTGTAAGTGGAACATTAGCAATTGCGGCATCGTGAATAATCTGGTCGTACCCACGCTGTAAAAAGGTTGAATACACTGCAAAAACAGGTTTTAAGCCCGACAATGCCATTGATGCTGCAAAGGTTACCGCATGCTCCTCTGCAATACCTACATCAAAAAATCTGTCTTTATAGTTTTCAGAAAATTTCATCAAACCTGTACCGCTTGTCATTGCAGCAGTAATAGCACATATTTTAGGGTCATTGTCGGCTAATTCACAAAGCTTTTCACCAAAAACTGATGAAAAGTGTGCTTTAGACGCTGACAATTCACCCGAATCGATACTAAAATTACCAACTCCGTGAAAATCACCTGGATTAGATTCGGCAGGAACATATCCCTTGCCCTTAACCGTCTTGGTATGAATAAGCACAGGTCGGTTTAATTCTTTTGAAATTTCAAAGGCTTCACACAATTTTTCAATATTATGTCCGTCAACCGGTCCCATATAATAAAAGCCTAACGATTCAAAAATATTACTGTGATACAGTGCGTTTTTAACCATTAATTTAAAATGAAATACAAACGAACGTAAAAACTTACCTACAAGCGGAATTTTCACAAGAAAACGCTCCACTCCGTATTTAAATTTAAAATAGCTTTTTTGCATTCTGATTGAATTTAAATGTTTAGCTAATGCACTTCGGTTTTTAGAGATAGACATCTTGTTGTCATTAAGAATAACAATCAATTTGCTATCATTTTTCCGAACGTTGTTGAGAGCCTCATACACCATTCCACCTGTCATTGCGCCATCACCCACAACCGCAATTGAAAATCCTTCACCCTTTTGCAAACTTTTTGCAACACAGGAACCGTATGCTGATGACACAGAAGTACTGCTGTGTCCGGTAATAAAGCAATCGTGAGAACTCTCCTCGGGCTTCATAAAACCGGAAAGTCCTTGTTCTTTTCTAAGCGATGAAAATTGCTCATAACGTCCTGTAAGTAACTTATGAGTGTAACACTGATGACCGACGTCAAAAACAATAGTATCTACGGGTGAATTAAAACATTTATGCAGAGAAACAGTCAACTCCACCGCACCTAAATTAGAGGATAAATGCCCACCGTTTTTAGATACAGTATTAATAATACAGTCCCGTATTTCGTTACACAGAACCTTTAATTCGTCATTGTTCAGTTTTCTCACGTCTTCGGGCGATTTTACCCGATTCAGAAAACGGTAATCCATTTAAAACTTCCTCTAATCATTTAATTTAATCTTGTTACCATACCCTCGGCAAATCTTTTAAGTTCATCGGTGTCATTAAACCGGGATAATAACATTATAGCCTCATTAGTGAGACTTTGAACATCAGCCTGCGCTTTTTCAAGACCAACTAAGGAGACATAGGTTGATTTATTTTGCTCGGTATCACTGCCTATCGGCTTGCCTAATGTACTTTCATCACCTATTATATCGAGAATATCATCTCTTATTTGAAAAGCTAAACCTAATTTTTCACAGATTGTTCCGGCTATCTCAACTAAATTATCATCAGCACCCGCTAAAATACAACCAATAGTTGCTGCTGCTTTTAATAATGCGCCGGTTTTTAAACGGTAAAGTTCCGTCACAACATCAATAGAAGCGGTTGAGTTTTCATATTTCAGGTCTATAACCTGCCCACCTATCATACCGTTAACTCCGGCTAATTCAGAAAGCTTAATTAAGGCTTTAACTACACGGTCAGCCGGTATATTTTCAGTCTTAGCAGCAAGAGAGAAACTCTCGGTCAATAATGCATCACCGGCAAGTAATGCTGTTGATTCACCAAACGCTTTATGACATGAAGGTTTACCGCGTCGCATATCGTCATTATCCATACAGGGCAAATCGTCATGAATAAGCGAATAAGTATGTATCATTTCCAACGCTACGGCAAAATTCAAGGCATCTTCCGGATTTCCCCCGGCAATACGCATAAACTCCATTAAAAGCTTTGGTCTTATACGTTTTCCTCCCGCCGAAGCACTGTAATCCATAGCTTTTAAAAGCTCATCATACTCTGTACCTTTTAATGAAGTTACTTCCTTTATTTTGTTTTCAATTAAAAC
>JAZSCC010000066.1:0-2284 GCA_045602685.1 Acutalibacteraceae bacterium
CACACTTGGTAGCAAGCTTAGCGGCAACTATATTCTTTGCAACGTAACGTGCAGCATATGCGGCACTGCGGTCAACCTTTGTCGGGTCCTTGCCGCTGAATGCACCGCCGCCGTGACGTGCATATCCACCGTAAGTATCAACAATAATCTTACGTCCGGTAAGGCCGGTATCACCCTGAGGTCCGCCGACAACAAAACGTCCGGTAGGATTTATGTAAATCTTAGTATCGTCATCCATAAAAGTAGCCGGAATTATAGGCTTAATAACCTTTTCCAAAATATCAACACGTAAGGTATTAAGGTCAACCTCGGCGCTGTGCTGACTGGAAACTACAACAGCCTCAACCCTTTTCGGCTTATCGTCCTCGTATTCAACAGTTACCTGAGTTTTACCGTCAGGGCATAAATAATCAAGTGTACCATCCTCACGCACTGCGGTCAGTTGCTTGGCTAATTTATGAGCTAAGGAAATCGGCAACGGCATCAATTCGGGAGTTTCGTCGCAAGCAAACCCGAACATCATACCCTGGTCGCCCGCACCGTTGAGGTTATAAATATCATCTTCACCCGATTTTAACTCCAAAGATTTATCAACACCCATTGCAATATCGGGTGATTGCTCATCAATAGCGGTCATAACGGCACACGTATTGCCGTCAAACCCCTTTGAAGGATGGTTATAACCGATTTTACAAACTGTTTCACGGACAATTTTCGGAATATCAACCTTTGCGGTTGTAGTTATTTCACCCATAACAGTTACCGAACCGGTGGTGCAAAAAGTTTCACAAGCAACACGTGACTTAGGGTCTTGAGCAATAATAGCGTCTAAAACGGCATCGGAAACGCTGTCCGAAACCTTGTCAGGATGACCTGCGGTAACCGACTCGGACGTAAACAAAAACTTACCCATAATTCATTCTCCTTAATATTAAAATCCTAAATTGACAAAAATAAAACCTGCCCGAAAGTGAGCAGGTTTAAATAAATCTCATCTTTCGGTACAATACCGCCGGATTTAGCACCTTGAAATAATCAGGTTGCCGGGCTTCATAGGGCCGGTCCCTCAGCCACTCTTGATAAGTGAATATTAAATTTAGCAAGTGTATTGTACCATAAATTTAAAATTTGTCAATAGTAAATTCTAAAATTCGACACTTCCATTTAATACAAAAATAAATGTTAGCACAGAAATTGCAGCAACAACGAGACAACAAAGTGTTAAAATAACTGTTCTCAAACCACTGCCCACTCTTTGTTGTTTTCGCTCGGTTAAACCCAATCTGCCGAACGCCTTTGTGACCGGTTTATATATGAGTAAGGTTAACGATGCATTTATCACCGATTTAATTAGGTTAAACGGTAAAAGTACGGTCGGCATAAGGTCAATTATAGCCTCTCTCGGCTGCTGCAAAAACAACGGTGTAATAAATAAATTAGCCAGCATCATAACTGCAACAACCGAAAAAACCGAAGCAACTCCTGAAAAAATAGCACCCGAAAATGTAAGGCGATATTTATATATAAATCCACCCACAACCGAAAAGGCTGCACTTGATAAAAAGTTCATTATAAGTCCGTAAACGCCCGTGTCTGAATAGGTCACAAACTCGGTTAATGCCACAATAAACGAACTGAAAAGTCCGGCTAAAGGTCCGTACATTAAGCCTGCTACGGCAATAATTGCATCCTTAAAATCAAAGGTTAAGAACATAACCTTAAAATGCAATAAAAACGTGCAAAGGTAGGCTACCGCACACAATACACCGATAACCGCTAATTTTTTAACATCAATTTTTGTATTACGCATAAAAAATACCTCGAAAATAAAAAATCCGCCCTGATTTCAAGGCGGAAATAATTAATGGATATACCCATTAATATAACATCTTCTCTCATCCGGACTGTACCGTCGGCTTCGGAATCTCACCGAATCAACCAAAATGGCTTGTGGGCTTTACCACCGGTGGGGACTTTCACCCCGCCTTGAAGCTATATTCAATTTTTCCAATGCTATTATATTCTTATAACCTCACAATGTCAAGTCCGTATAGAATAAATATAATGCTGCACACTGCAAAATTATTATTATAGGTATTCCTAACATAAATTTCAGTTTTTTAGATTTATGACGTATCAGGCACATCGTCAAAAGCATTGCGACACTTCCGCCTAAAAAGGAAAGCAAAATCAACGTGCTTTCGGGTATACGCCAACTACCTTTTATAGCTTTTAACTTGTCAGAAACAGTGAAAACTATTGAAATTAAGGAAATTATCCCCAG
>JAZSCC010000067.1:0-3295 GCA_045602685.1 Acutalibacteraceae bacterium
AGTTCCGCCCAAGGAGGTCTTGTATCTCGCCATTACCGGCTCATTTGGATTGATTGACAAAGTACCTGCCTCTTTATCATACTTTGTGTTAAGCTTTATTGTGTATAATAAGCCGTTTTCACCCGGCCAAATAAGAGTATCGGTTTCAGCGTGAACAAGCGGAGATGAGTCAAATGCACGCCACGGGCGAAGGTTAAAAGACTCACTGTGACCGCGCTCATACATAATCGAACAGTCAATAAGGTTAATGATAAACATTCTCGGATACTTTCCACCAACAGTTTTATCACCCGAGCCGACATAAAGTATCGGATATCCACGAGGGTCCAAAGCACCCGCTCCCTTAAACGCCATACCCATATTAAGTGGGTCGCGGGTATAAGAGCCGTCATCCAAATCGTAAAAGTAAATTTTACCGCTCATTGTGGCATAAATAACCTCAACCAAATCCTCTTTGGACTTCTTTTCATCGTAAAGGTTCATTATTTTCTTGGTGTCCTCATCCCACTGAACGATTAACGGCTGACCGGTCCAGCCCGAGCCTGTCCAGGAACCGCCGTCTGTACGGGATAAAGAACCTGTTTTCATTTCCCAGGTTTGAGTTAAAGTTTTATTGGTTAAATCGGCAGTACCATAAACGGCACCGGTACGGTAATTATCACCCCGGAAGGTAGCAACACCCGGCAGAGAAAAATAGGACGTTTTATTAGGGTTACCAAAGCTGATTTTATCCTCACGCTCAAAGGTTTTGGTAATCGCCTTATTTTTAATTATTTCCCACTTGACGTTCCAGTTGTTTGGGTCACTTTCCTCAATATTAGCAACTGTACCCAAGGTCCCGTCAGGAACCTTGACAGTAGGTTTTTCAATGCTTGAAGTACTGCCTGAGGATATATCACTTACCGAAGAATTGCTTAATGTATTATTAGGATTAGGTGCATTTAAATTAGGAGCAAAAACCATACATGCAACGGCAAGACAAAGTGTTACACACAAAGCAACGTACCCAACTCCGATAATAGCCTTGCGAGAAAATTTCAATTTACGGTAAGCTCCTGCAGCCTTTTTCTTTCTTATATAAACAACCGTAAAATATATACACTCCGAAAGCAAAACAGCATCAACTGCAAAAACTGCAACTAATGAAATCAACTCCAAACGGCTACTGTTATTAATATTGGCAACCAATGCCATAATACATAGTGCCGCACTTAAAAGTGCTGTATAAATAATGGTCATCAATTTTTTCATTTCGCACCTCTGATTTAACATCCTTTGTCCTTAATTTTAGTTATAACAATATTGTTGAGAAAAGTCAATAAAAGTTACAATTTTGAATCATTTTAAATCAAATTTTTTCGCAAAATAATCAAAAACGGTATGCATCATATATAATTCAATTTCACATAAATACAAATTAAGTGCAAACAATATCAGATATTTTAATTTTTGTAATATAAAACTTGGAAAGGTACTTGAAAATCAATTAAAATATGTTAAAATAAAGTGAAAATATATTTTCTTAAAGGAGAAATTACCAATGTCCAAAGAATTTTTAGTTGAAATTTCAGCCCGTCACGTTCACGTGACTAAAGAAACCCTTGAAACCCTTTTCGGTGAAGGCTATGAGCTTACCCCTAAAAAAGACCTTTCTCAACCCGGACAGTTTGCCTGTGAAGAAAGAGTTACCGTTGTCGGTTCTAAAAAAGAGCTTGCCGGTGTATCCATATTAGGTCCCTGCCGTCCTGCCGACCAGGTTGAACTGTCAGCTACCGATGCCCGTTCTATCGGCGTTACAGCTCCTATCCGTGAGTCCGGCGATGTTGCAGGTTCAGGTGCTTGCAAATTAGTAGGACCTAAGGGCGAGGTTGAACTCAAAGAAGGCGTTATGGTTGCAAAGCGTCACATCCATATGACTCCTGAAGATGCTGAAGTTTTGGGCGTTAAGGATGCCGAGATTGTCAACGTTAAGATTGATACTAAAGACCGCAGCCTCATCTTCGGTGATACCGTTGTACGTGTAAGTCCAAAATACGCTTTGGCTATGCACGTTGATACCGATGAAGCCAACGCCGCCGCTATTCCCGGCAGCTGTATGGCTACTATTGTTAAATAATTGAACCCTATAGGACTTTATCTGCACGTTCCGTTCTGTTTTTCTAAGTGCGCTTACTGTGACTTTTATTCAAACAGAGCGGACGAGCAGTCTTTTGACCGTTATACCGACATACTTTGTAAGCATTTAAGGTTAGCCTCAAAACAGTTAGACCGTCCTGCCGATACGCTATATATCGGTGGCGGCACACCCAGTCTTCTGGGCGGAACGCGAATTGCACGTTTGGTGGCTACTGCGAAAGAATATTTCGGTTTAAACAATGCAGAAATCACGGTGGAATGTAACCCAAAAGAGCATTTAGCGGAAGATTTTCGTTTAATGGCAAAGGCAGGTGTAAACCGTTTGTCATTAGGCGTGCAGTCGGCTGTTGAAAATGAACTTCATGCTCTTTCCCGCAGGCACTCAAACCAAGACGTTATCCGTTCGGTTAAAGATGCCAAAATTGCCGGAATACATAACATTTCACTTGATTTAATGCTCGGAATTCCGCATCAAACCTTAAAATCTTTAAAGCAATCGCTTGACTTTTTGCTTTCATTAGAGCCGACACACGTTTCGGTATATATGTTAAAAATTGAGCCAAATACCCCATTTGGACAATCTGATATATCCTCACTTTGTTTGCCGAATGAGGACGAAACGGCCGAAATGTACTTATTTGTATCAGATTATCTAAAGCAAAACGGATTTGAGCATTACGAAATTTCAAATTTTGCAAAACTTAATTACCGTTCACAACACAACACAAAGTACTGGTTGTGCCAAGAATATTTTGGGTTAGGTCCTGCGGCATATTCCTATATAAACGGAAAACGGTTTAGTTTTGACCGTGATACCGAACAGTATCTTACCTCTGCCAAAATCATACATGACGGTGAGGGCGGAGATTTTGAGGAATACGTTATGCTTCACTTAAGATTAAGCGACGGTATCGACCGATATGAACTCGAAAAGCTTTATGGCAAAAGTAAGGCAGATTTGATTTTCAAAAAGGGAGAAAATTTAAAAAATTCAGGGTTACTTCAGTTGACCGACAACCGTTTAAACCTGACGGTTAAAGGATTTTTGGTTTCAAATGCAGTTATAGGTAAACTGCTGTTTTAAATAAAAATATGAGGTGGAAAAATGAAAAAGTTTTTTGCAGATTTTAAAGCATTTATCAGCAAGGGTAACATCCTT
>JAZSCC010000068.1:0-6191 GCA_045602685.1 Acutalibacteraceae bacterium
TATAAAAAAGGAGATATAAAATGAATATTTGGCATGACATTAGTCCGAAAAGAATCAGCCCTGATGATTTTATGGTGGTTATTGAAATCGAAAAGGGCAGCAAATGTAAGTATGAGCTTGACAAGGAAACTGGCGTGCTTATGTTGGACCGTATTCTTTATACAGCAACTCATTATCCGGCAAATTACGGATTTATCCCCCGCACATATGCTGATGACGGTGACCCGTTGGATGTGCTTGTTCTTTGTTCTCAAAGGCTTAATCCTATGACTACTGTGCGTTGTTTCCCAATCGGACTCATCACTATGATGGACAACGGTCATTATGATGATAAAATCATTGCAATTCCGTTTAGTGACCCGACATACAATGAGTATACCGATATCAGTCAAATTCCAAAGCATATTTTTGACGAAATGAGTCACTTCTTTAAGGTTTATAAGGAGCTTGAAGGCAAGGAGTTTGCAACCGAGGTTAATGATGCCTGCAATTCAGAGGAAGCCAAGAGAATTATTGAAAAGGCCATTAACGGTTATATTGAAAATTATTGCAGATAATAAAAAACAAAGATAAAAAAAGCCTTTGCAGATGAAAGTCTGCAAAGGCTTTTTTTGAGAAAATTTACTTTTCAAATTATGTTGTCTTCGATTCCCAGACCTGTGGTGAAAATCATCAGTATCATACCTGTCTGAACCCAAACAAACGTAGTGTCCATAAGTCCGTAGAGTGAAACTGCTATGCCGACGGCTAAAATAAATCCCGAAACAGACCGGTCGGCATTTTTAAGTTTTAGCTTTGAGCGATTTTTAAAAATTGACACATAAAACTTAATAACGGCGGTTGTGATTACCGACATTCCTATCACGCCGTGGCATAAAAAGCCGTCTAATATCATACTGTGGGACATTGCGGCAGGGTATATAAACTGTGTGTCGCAAAGACGATTGTACATTAGTTTATATGTGTAAAAGCCACGGCCGAAAATTGGCGAGGTTTTAAACTGTTCAATAGCAAACGACCAAATATGTTTGCGGTTTACAATTGTTTCAGAAAGTTCATCAAGTCGGTGAATCATTCCCGGAACAAGAAGAATCGCAACAACAGCAAGAACAACTATTGAGCAAAAAACAACTAACAATTTATAGTTTTTCAAAAATATAAGCATTAAAAGTATGCCTATAAAAGCTACCAGCCAAAGACTCATACTTCCGGAAAAGTAAAGACCGAGAGCCAAAATACATGCAGCAATGTAGTATATGAAAACCGGTTTTACGTTGGTTGCAACCTTGAAAGCACAAATGAATATACAAAAGGTAAGAGCCGTACCGAAAAAATTAGGATTGGTGAAAAATGCCTGGCTGCGGTAATCGGGTTCGTTTTGGTTGACTATGAATTCAATTATGGAATGTAATGAAGCAAGACATCCGCCCAAAATCGACGTATTGAGCAGTTTTTCAAAAAAGTCTTTGGTCATGATACTACGGGCGGCTACTGAAATTCCAAGCATTGCAGCAAAGACACAGGTGCGCCTGAATCCTACAAAGTTATCGTTTATCAAACCAACCGTTGCAGTTAATATAAGGAAAACAAAGGCTAAGACAGAACCTTTATATTTAAATAAACTGCTTCTGAAAAACGGCCAAAACAGGCCTAAAAGAGCCACTGCAATCAAAAAAACTGATACGTATGCATATGGAAGATAAACCATCAGAGCAATGCAGAGCGATGCTGCCTGCAGCAGCCGTTGGCCTAATTTGTCGTTGTTAATAATTGCCGTTATGGAATTGGTCAACCTTTATGACCTCACTTTCGCAATAATAGCAGATATTGCTGCACCGAGCAATTGGAAAACTCCGACAGTCAGCGTGTTTATAAGATTGAGTTTTGAAGCAACTGCCAAGGTTATAACAGAAACGCCACCTAATATAGCCACTATAACAAATATAGCTGTTAATATACGGTAGGTACTGTTGAGCTTAATAGATGAAGTTACCGATGCAAAAAATCCGCAAATATTCTTGCCGAAGACGGCCGGAGCAGAGCAGTTTTCTGAGTATGCAGCGGTGTGCTCATAGGTCACACGGCCGTTATGGTTCATAACTTTAAGTGCATCATCGGGAAGTCCAAAATAATCGCAAATCATAGCACTTGATGTGTTGGGGTCTTTAGGGTCAACGACCACAGTCATTCCGGTGTTGCAAAGGGCTTGCAATTCAGCAGTCACTTCGGGGTCGGTGTCATATTTTACTATCAGCAAAAGACAAGGCACACCGTCGATAGCAATATAAACAGGGAAGTAGCCGGCACGTAAAATCTTTTGGTCGACCGATGCCGGCGGAACAGAAACATTATGTCCCTGCATAAGATTACGGTTTCCTATAAGAATGGTACGTTCGTCAATCCAACCCGAGATGCCCATTTTGTCTTCATATTGAACACCGTTTACTTTGGGACGGTTGATTTTGTAATCTGCACCAATAATGCTTTCGAAAATACTGCTTAAAGGACTGTTTGCAGCTTTACTGACGGCGCCGGCATCCAATAGCGTTTTGCCGATTTCATTTTCGCTCAGGGTTTTCATATTGTAGAGGCTTACTGAGCCTTCAGGAAAGAGGTCGGATGAACTGACGGCAACGAGGTTGGCTAAATTGAGCTCATAAGCACCCTTGTATCCGGCAAGCATAGCGCCGTAGCTATCGGCCTTTTTTGCGGCAAAGTACATCGGTAGTTCACATGTGAAAATTGCGGTAGCCGGGAACATACACGTAAGCACTGCGGATGCAACGGTTAAGCCTAAACCGAAGTTAGCCAAAAATCCCACAACTAACAGAGCAACCAGGGAAATCGACGTACTGATTATAATAAGAGTATTTACTTTTAAGTCAATCGGACTTAAATAGTTTGAAGATTTAATGAAATTTTTAATATTCAGCGCTTTTCGGTCACAAAGAACAATAGCTTCGGATTGTACAGCACCAGAGGCTATTATTTTTGCGTTTTTACCGTCTACTGATATAATTGCACGTTTATCCTCAGAATTAGCGATGATTTTAAGGCCTTTCAGTATTCGTGAAACCTTTAAAAGATGGGCAAAACGGTTTGCGGCAATCAGTACCACGCCTGCAATTTCAAAGCCGTTATATTTACCTGAGAACATAAATGTTGAAACGGCAACTTGTATCAGCAAAACAGTTGATATTAAGGCGGTAGCCGAGTCGAAGGTTAAACGTTTTGAAACAAATTTTTTAAAATCTGAGAAAATATCATAATTAACCAAAAGCGTTGCTGCCAAAACTATAAAGTTTATTAACCCTAAATTTGAGGCAGATAACATTTTCAAGAAAGGAGTGGCTAATAAGAGCATTATTGCTACTGCGACAAAAGAAAATACCGTTAATATTTTATTACGCGACTTTTCGGCAATGAATTTGGTTAAAAGCTCGGCGGAATCATTGAGAGTTTTATAGTCGTCAATGTCAGCAAGTAAGGGGTCTTCGGTTTCATAATAGGGTGTGTCATCAAGATAATCATCGTCATCATCATAACGGTTGTCTTGGGAATCAAATTTCGAGGCGGTAAAGTCGTCATCGGCGCGTTTTGAGATTACATCACCCAGGTTGCCGAACATAATGGTTTTATCATCCGCAATTATTGTATCCTGCGTTACCTTGGGCTTGACAAATTCGGTGCCTTCCACATCACCGTCCGGGGTTTGCTGAATAACGGTACCTTTGACTATTTTACCGTAAACTCTCATATCACTGTCCAAATTGCTTGAAGAAGCGGTATGCATTATATCAGAATCCGAGTCGGTTGGTATTATCTCAACCTCTACCTTACGGTCGGTAATGTCGTGCATATTTTCAGAATTATTCTTTGCATCAACAGATGAATCGGCGAAAACCTCAGGAGAGGCTTCGTTAACAGCTTCAACAGATGAATCAGTTTTTCCGCGCAGCATTCGTATTATTTCATCACACGACCTAGTGGCATTTCCGGGCTTTTTAACGGGAGCATTTTCCGAATTCTGGGAAGAAACGGATTCTGTATTTTCATTCAGGCGGCGCGCGGCAGTCTCGTCGTTTTCAGATGCTTTTTCAACCGCATTACGACAACGCTCTAAAAAGGCGTCGCTGAAGGCCGGATGTGGTTTAATTTTATCGATTGACGGTTGTTTTGAGACCGTTGTATTTACGGTTTCTTTTACCGAAGGCTCCGAAGCGGTCGGTTCAATCTTTTTGCTTTCTGCCTGGGATTTTGTTTCTGGCGGAACCGATGAGGTTGCCCAAGAGGGCGTGTAATCGTCTTCCATAGCCGATATATTGGTTTTTTGCTCGCGTTCTTTCATTTGCTTGTAAACAGAACCGGTTTCGGTATGCTTCATCGGTATTGTTTCGATTCTTTTATTGCCTGAAAGCTCGTCGGGTGTTATCGCATGCGGAGCGTGGATGTTGCCGTTACCGACATTTTTCGACGTGGTATTACGATTATAAGCCGGCAGTAAAACATCATCGTCGTCACCAAAAAGGTTATCGTTATGTAATTCTTTAAATTCTTTTTCGTGTTTTTTACCGAAAATTCCCATATTCTGAAACTCCCTTTATTTTAAAACTTCTCAAAAAGTCAATTTACATTTTTAATTCCTTGCTTTTGCCTTGCAGCTTCATACATCAAAACACCTGCGGCAACCGAGGCGTTAAGTGAATTGATTTTACCGCACATCGGCAGAGAAATAACGGCGTCACAGCTTTTCTTGACTAAGGCGCTGACACCCCGACCTTCCGAACCGATAACAAAACCGCAGGCACCCTTATAGTCAACCGAACACCAGCTTTGGCCGTCCATATCTGCAGCATATATCCAAAGGCCTTTTGCTTTAAGCTCTTCTATGCAGGTTGTTATATTGGTTACGCGTGCCACCTTCATATATTCCAATGCCCCTGCGGCTGATTTAGCGACAACTGCATTGAGTGAAGCGCTTCGGTGTTTCGGTATTATTATACCGTGAACCGAGCAGGCCTCGGCAGTACGGATAATCGCACCTAAATTGTGAGGGTCTTCAATGCCGTCGCAAATAATAACAAACGGTGGCTCATTTCTTTTCTCGGCAGTCATAATAATATCTTCAACCGAGCAATATTCGTGGGAGGCAACTATCAATGCCACACCTTGATGTGAAGCACCGCCGCTCATAAAATCCAACTTTTGTACAGCTACCTCTTTGACGGGTATTTTACGTTCACGACACTTTGCGACAATAGCTCTTGTGGAGCCGTTTTGAGCACCGTGCGCAATTAAAAGCTTATCTATTTCACGTCCCGAGCGAAGCGCCTCCATAACGGGATTCCGACCGACAATAACATCGGTAAAACGAGGCTCTTCGGTATCAGGCTTGCTTTGTTTAATAAAATCTGACATA
This sequence comes from Acutalibacteraceae bacterium, assembly GCA_045602685.1. Classification (GTDB taxonomy): domain Bacteria; phylum Bacillota; class Clostridia; order Oscillospirales; family Acutalibacteraceae; genus UMGS172. The sequence continues at coordinate 5,420 of JAZSCC010000068.1, forward strand.
ATTAATTCCTTTTTATGTATTTGTTACCGGTAAGTGCCTCGTATGAGGTCTTAACAGCTTCTTCGCTTATATCACATTCTAAACAAAAGGTAGGGGTTGATGTTAAAAATTTGTTTAGAAGGTTGGCCAACATATCGGTTTTTTCAGAGCTTTTAGGCAACATTGTCTGACGCATTAAGAACGGTACCGTTTCAAGCGGTTTTGCAGGGCGAATTGTGTTTTGCTTGCCACGTTTTAATATTATAAGACCGCCCACCGGAACGGCAATATTGCTACTTTTGTCGTTTTTACCACTCCAGGGGGTGCCTATCGCACAGAAGACACCGTTTATTAGCCTTATTGCAGGTTTGTCATCATTTATCATGGTAACACCGTCAATGTATTGTTGCCATAGTGATGTGTGGGTGGATTTGCCCGTTCCGCTATCGGCGGAGAAAATATATGCCTTGCCGTCCTTTGCTATAGTAGAGGAATGTAGCATAAAACCGTCGAATTTTAAAAGCTGATAATAAAAAATACCGCCGGTAACCATATATTCAACCGTTTCGGGTGTTAATTCGGGGTTGCATTCACAGATTCTTAAAAAAGATTCTTCATCTTGCATCACGGTAATGTCAGGCTCACCTGAGAAGTCGTATCGGTATTGCTCGGTACGGTTTCGCAAACGGTCATATCTTATGCCGACTGCAACTTTAAGACCGGCTATAAGACATTTTACAATTTCCATACATTCCCCTCCTTACCACATACCATTACTATTATATTATATAAT
>JAZSCC010000069.1:0-2622 GCA_045602685.1 Acutalibacteraceae bacterium
AATCGTTCCGAATAAAATATACGGAGTCCGCTTACCGAGTCTTGTGTTTGTACGGTCGGAAATCCAACCAAACAACGGCAACATAAAAATAGCCAAAATGTTATCAATAGACATAATTGCGTTAGCGACAAAGGTTTTTAGACCGAATTGGTTTTCCAACAAATACGGGACTACCTGGTCATAAAGCTGCCAAAAGGCCAATATCCCCATAAAAGAAAGACCGATTAATACTGTTCTTTTTGTGTTTAGTTTCATAATACACCTCAACTTTTAAAAATTGTTTACCAATTTATTGTAACACAAAAAATATTATAATCAAGATAGTTTAATGTATTAATTTGTTGTAATATGTCTAAATAAGTGATATAATCATTTACACAAGCTTAAGTGAGGTGACCTGTATAAAAATCAAACTAAAATCCTTTTTTTCAGGGCGTAATATTTATCTTATTATATCGGTTGCCGTTTTTGCGGTATTAATGCTTTTAGGCACTGTTACACTTGGACCGCGTCTGATAGAAACTGCCAAGGACCCCGAAAAATTCCGTGAATTTATTGGTAACAACAGAATAACCGGCGTTTTAATTTTTTTAGGAATACAATTTTTACAGGTTGTTTTTGCTTTTATTCCGGGAGAATTTATCGAAATTGGCGCAGGCTACGCCTTTGGCGGTATTATTGGCACGATACTCTGTCTTGTGGGCTCGGCATTAGCCACAATGTTGATTTTTGGTTTAACTCGACTCTTGGGCAGAAAATTTACATCAATTATGATTGACCAACGCGACCTGAAGCGGTTAAAATTTTTAAATGACGATAAAAAGCTGGTAGGTCTCATGGCCTTACTTTACCTTATCCCCGGCACCCCAAAAGATTTAATCACATATTTTGCCGGTGTAACTAAAATCAAGTTCGGCACGTTTATGATTATAAGTACATTTTGCAGAATTCCATCGGTTGTAACCTCAACGTTTGCCGGTTCAACCTTCGGTCAACAAAAATACTTAAGCACCGCTATAATTTTTACTGTTGCTGCCATACTCGGAATTACAGGCTATTTTATATACAATTTACTATCACGAAAACACTCCGAAAGAAAACAAAAAGACAATAACAAAAAATCATAAAGCAAAAATAACCGTCCGGGACAAACGCTCACGCCTCGGACGGTTATTTTTTAACTATAGCTCAGGTTTAAATGATGGCATAAGTTGTAACTTAAATAAGTTCATCTTATGCTTACGGTCAATAAGTTCTTTTTTTACGGGGTCATCAATAACACCCTCGCGAATGTAACGGTCAAGTTCCTGATAAGTGAAGCCTAAATTTTCCTCATCCGTCTTACCGCAAAGTCCGTCAATCGGCACCTTGTCTACCAAAACATCAGGCAATCCCAATTCACGTCCTATTGCCTTAACCTCCTGCACTGTAAGGTTTGCCATAGGACTGAAGTCCCCGGCGGCATCACCGTAACGGGTTGAATATCCTACCCAATCCTCCGACAGATTGCAGGTATTAACAACGCGGCCATTAAACGTTTGTGCCACAGCATAAACGGTAGCCATTCTTATTCTCGGCGGCAGATTTACCCTGCTTTGATTGGATAATTCAAACGGGAAAGCCGTACTGATTCCATCAATCGCATCTTTAATATTAACAGTAAAATGCTTAATATCAAGGTGATTAACAAGCAGCTCTGCCATATCAATATCATGCTGAACTCCACATGGCATTAAAACACCTATAACCCTATCCTTACCCAACGCCTCAACACAAAGTGCTGCCGCTACCGAACTGTCCTTGCCGCCCGAAATACCGATAACGGCATTGCAGTCAGGTCCGTTTTCACGAAAAAACTCACGTATCCATTCTACGCAATCATTTTTAATTCTTTTAGCATCAAACATCTTCTTCACCTTTACAAAACATTTATCTGACACATTTTCATTGTGGCTAAAGCAGCATTATGGCTTTGAACTGTAACCCCTGCACAGCAAGTCGAGTCAACCGTAATCAACACCTCGGGGAAATGTGCTTTTATAAGTAACGCATTTGACACTACACAAATATCGGTACAAAGGCCTAAAAGTTCAACTGAAAATTCCTCACACAAGGTTAGATTTTCAATAAGTTTTGGAAGTTCAACCGAGCCAAAGGTCGGTTTCTCAATGATTTTATATTTTTTACCGTCAAGTGCTTTTTGCACCTCGTTATCTAAAGCGTGACCGACAGTACCTTTAATACAATGCGCAACCGGCAAAGACTTACCCTCAGATGTGTTCATATAATTATCATAATGGGTATCTAACGTAACGATAATTTCACCGTCAAAGCCTTTTATTTTCTCGCAAACTTTTGGAACAATAGCTTGCGCTTCCGGTGTTCCTAATGCACCGTCAACAAAATCCTTTTGCATATCGACAACTATAAGTATCTTTTTCACATCTGTCACCCTCTTTCCTTATTATAATGGTCGTTGAACGTGGAAAAGACACTTTCAGTGTCATTTCCACACCAAATCTTCGATTTGTCAACAAATTTTCAAGGAAAATTTGACAACGGCCATTGCAATGATGTAGAAAAGCAATCGAATTTCACGAAATTTGATTGCTTGAAAGCCGA
>JAZSCC010000070.1:0-3332 GCA_045602685.1 Acutalibacteraceae bacterium
AACCTCTTCGGCAGTGTCACCGTTCAAAATACCGTTATATCCAAAATATCGCCTCAATTCCAAATGAGTCCAATGGTATATTGGGTTTCCTATTGCCTTAGGTAAAGCCTCAGCAAATCTACGAAATTTGGTATAATTATCTGCATTACCGGTAATTTCTTCCTCAGACACTCCGTTACTTCGAATTAAACGCCACTTATAGTGGTCTCCGCCAAGCCAAAGTTCAGTAATATCGTTAAACCTTCGGTTTTCGTAAATTTCCTGAGGATTGATATGACAGTGATAATCAATAATCGGCAAATCTTTAACTATTTGGTAAAGTTTTTTAGCAGTTTCGGTTTTTAAAATAAAATCTTCGTTCATAAAAGGCTTCAAAATAGCCACCTCCAATTGTTTTAATATATTTTTTACCAAACTATATACTTTTACAATTAAAAAGTTAAATCAAATTGGAAATTATCAATTTTCTGTAAAAAATAAGACCGTTCAAACGAACGGTCTTAAAAATATAAATCTTAAAAATATAAGCTTAAAATAGTTACTTTTTTAGAACAATCCTGAAATTTTGCCGGTTGAATCAACGTCAATATTCTCTGCGGCAGGAACCTTAGGCAGTCCCGGCATAGTCATAATATCTCCGGTAAGCACAACGACAAAACCTGCTCCTGCCGAAACTTTAACGTTCTTAATTGTTACCTCGAAACCTTCGGGTGCGCCGAGCTTGGTTTGGTCATCCGAGAACGAATACTGCGTTTTGGCAACACAAATCGGGCACTTATCAAAACCTAGTGCTGTCAAGGTTGCAATCTGCTTTTTAGCAGAGGGTAAAACATTAATTCCGTTACCACCATAAACCTTTTTAACGATTGCCTCTATTTTTTCTTCTATTGTACCGTCAAGTTCATAAGAATAGGTAAAGTCACCCTTTTCCTCTTCACAAAGACGGACAACCTCTTTAGCCAACTCTTCGCCGCCTTTACCGCCCTCAGCCCAGACGTTAGAAAGAACAACGTTAACGCCCAATTCCTTACATTTCTTTATAATCAGGTCGATTTCCGAATCAGTATCGGTCGGGAAACGGTTAACGGCTACAACCGACGGTAATTTATATACATTTTTAATGTTGGAAACGTGACGAAGTAAGTTTGGAATACCCTTTTCAAGTGCTTCGAGGTTCTCGCAGTTTAACTCGGTCTTTGCCAAACCGCCATGCATTTTCAGTGCTCTTACAGTTGCAACAATAACAACTGCCGACGGAGTAAGACCTGCCATACGGCACTTGATATCAAGGAACTTTTCAGCACCTAAATCAGCACCGAAACCGGCCTCAGTAATAGCGTAGTCACCCAACTTCATAGCAAGTTTTGTTGCCATAACCGAGTTACAACCGTGAGCAATATTAGCAAACGGGCCACCATGTACAAATGCAGGAGTACCCTCTAATGTCTGAACAAGATTAGGCTTAATGGCATCCTTTAAAAGCGCAGTCATTGCTCCAACAGCCTTTAAATCACCCGCTGTAACCGGCTTTTCATCATAAGTATAACCTACAATAATCCTCGAAAGACGCTCTTTCAAATCATCAATTGAAGAGGAAAGACAAAATACTGCCATAATTTCACTGGCTACGGTAATGTCGTAACCGTCTTCTCTTGGAACACCGTTAACTCTACCGCCCAAACCGTCGGTAACAAATCTCAACTGACGGTCATTCATATCAACACAACGTTTCCAGGTAATACGGCGGGGGTCAATATTAAGTGCATTACCTTGATAAATATGGTTGTCAAGCATTGCAGCAAGCAGATTGTTTGCGGCACCGATAGCGTGAAAATCACCGGTAAAATGGAGATTAATATCCTCCATAGGCACTACCTGAGCATAACCCCCGCCTGCGGCACCGCCCTTAACGCCGAAAACGGGACCTAAAGAAGGCTCACGCAGGGCTACCATTACATTCTTACCGATACGCTTCATACCGTCGGCAAGGCCGATAGTGGTAGTGGTTTTGCCCTCACCTGCTGGCGTTGGGGTGATAGCGGTAACAAGTACCAATTTGCCGTCCTTACGGTCGGCTTTATCGAGTAATGACAGGTCAACCTTGGCCTTATATTTACCGTACTGCTCCAAATATTCGTCTGAAATGCCGGCTTTTGCGGCAATTTCGGTAATGGACTGCATTTTCACAGACTGTGCGATTTCAATATCTGTTTTCATATCTATTCCCCCTATTTAAAATATTTTACGGCTGAACGGAACATGCCAATTTCATAATTACCGATAACATTTTTGTAAAGTCCGTGTCCGATACGCTCACTGTGTCCCATTTTACCGAACACACGACCGTCGGGTGAAGTGATACCCTCAATTGCAAATGCTGAGTTATTGGGGTTAAAACAAATGTCAGCGGTAACGTTACCGTCAAGGTCAACATACTGTGTTGCAATCTGACCGTTATTAGCCAACTGCATAACTAACTCATCGGATGCTAAGAAACGGCCCTCGCCGTGAGAAATCGGAACATTATAAATATCACCAACATTGGTTTCTGCCAACCACGGAGACTTGTTCGAAGCAATTCTGGTACGGACAATTCTCGATTGATGGCGTCCAATGGTATTAAAGGTTAAGGTCGGGCAATTTTCATCGGTATCAATAATTTTTCCGTAAGGAACTAATCCTAACTTAATAATTGCCTGGAAGCCGTTACAAATACCTGCCATAAGACCGTCTCTGGTTTCCAACAAATCGGCAACCTCGTTCTTGATTGCAGCATTACGGAAGAACGCCGTAATAAATTTTCCTGAACCATCCGGCTCATCACCGCCGGAGAAACCACCGGGAATAAAGACAATTTGAGAGTTTTTAATAGCGTTTGCCATTTTCTCGACCGAACGTGAAATTCCGTCAGCAGACAGATTATTGATAACAATAATTTCAGCCTCAGCACCGGCATCGTTGAAAGCCTTAGCACTGTCAAACTCACAGTTGGTACCGGGGAATACCGGAATTACAACGTGAGGCTTTGCACATTTTATTGCAGGTGATTTACGTTCAGTTACCTCATAATTAAAGGTCTCTAATTCTCCGTGTTTCTGCTCAATGTTGCAGGGGAATACCGGCTCTAGCTTATCTTCGTAAATCTTTAATAGGTCGGTGATTTTAAGACTTTCCTCACTCATTGTGATATTACCATCAGCAGTAGTTTCACCAAGCAAGGTACAGCAACTGCATTTACAGTTGCAATCCTCAGCCATTTCGATAATAAATGAGCCATAGTTATAAGCAAAAATCTCCTCTAAAGTAACACCGTCGGCGTATTTAAAGCCAAT
>JAZSCC010000071.1:0-4687 GCA_045602685.1 Acutalibacteraceae bacterium
CCGGAAATATCTTTACCCAAAGCAACAGAAATTTTACTCTTGGCTGAAGCAAATGCCTGAGAATCAATAATTTCACGAATCTTAACGATACTGTTGATTTTATTGGGAACCTCAATACCAACAGCGGGTTTATTCGGAATAGGTGCTTCAATACGAACTCCGGCAGTAGCCAGATTAAGAGCTATATCATTAGAGAGATTGGTAATTTTACTGATTTTAACACCTGCGGCAGGCTGTAACTCATAACGGGTAACCGACGGACCTCGGCTAATATTAATGATTCTCGACTCAACACCAAAGCTACGTAAAGTATCAACAAGCAAGGTTGCAGTTGATTCTAATTCTGCAGTAATATTTTTAGCACTCTCGGGTGTTGGCTCTGACAAAAGCGATACGGGAGGAAATTTATACTCTTTTACACCGGTATCAAAGGTAACCGAACTGCCCTCTGGTACTTTAAAATCAAGCTTTCCGGCCTTTGAATCAGCATTATTATTAACCTTATTGATAATGTCTGAAACATCGCCTGTATCATTAATATCAGGCATTTCCTCGTCAGCACGCTCCGAAATTGCGGCAGCAGTTGCCGAAAAATCCGATTTTACGGGTACACCGGTTTTAACCGTGGATTTTTTAGAGCTTGAACGGATATCAACCGTCATAGTTTCAGAATCCAAGTCACGATATTTCTTAACAACATCCTTCTGTTGTTCCTCTATCGTCATTTCGTCCTGAACGTCAACCGATATATCGCCGTCAAGCGGAATGTCAACGTTAACAGCTTTGCGCTCACTTCGTTGTTCAAACGCCGACTCAGCAACCTCTTCTATCTTTTTAACCGGCTTACTTAAGGCTTTAAACAAGGCAATAAGTGTAGTTCCTGTCATAAGCATAAACGTTGCAAAAATAAGTAACAAGCAGACTATCCATGCACCTGGGTCACCTAATAATTTAAATAAAGGATAACCTAAAAGTGCACCGAAAATACCCGAAGAACTGTAACCTGCAAGATAAGACTGTCCAAAAGCTTTCACATATGACGAAACAAGCTCTTTATCGGATGCGATTCCAACAATATGTACAAATGTAGAAATTAAGAAAAGGAAAACCGAAAATTCAACAATCTTAATTAATACCTTACCTTCCAAACGGTCAAGTGCTAAATAAACGGAAATAACACCCATTAAAATCGGGACTATGTAACCGAAAAATCCGAAAGTACCCAACACAAAGTTATGTATTGCGGTCCAACCATCGCTTCCCTTTATTAACGCCGCTAAAAAGAATAGCATTGCAACCGTAAACAACAGCACCGAAATAATATTTCTTTTTGCAGCAGTGGATGAGGCGGTCGATTTTTTGGTATTACCCCCATTTTTTGTTTTGGGTTTAGATTTGTACTTCGCCATTTATTTATCTCCTTTAACTAATTCGAATTTATGTAGTCGGCGTAAAAACGCCGTTTATTGTTCTTCAATCATTTTATATAGCTCACTAATAACACACGAAAGGCTTCCTATCTCATCAATTAACCCACATTCTACAGCCATTTTGCCATCTAAAACTGAACCCATATCAGTTGCCAGTTCATCGGTATTAAGCATGTATTTTTCAAAATTTTCAGCAGTAATATTTGAATTTTTTACAACAAAATCCGAAATACGTTTTTGCATACGTTCAAAATAGTGTAAGGTTTGCTCAACACCCAAAACAAGACCGTTAGTTCTCACCGGATGAATTGTCATCGTGGCACTCGGTACAATAAACGATTTTTTTGCCGAAACGGCTAGCGGTACACCAATTGAATGACCGCCACCTAAAACTAATGAGACGGTAGGCTTGCTCATACCGCTTATCATTTCAGCCAACGCCAAGCCGGCCTCAACGTCACCGCCTACGGTGTTCAGTATTATCATCATACCCTCAATCTTAGGGTCTTCCTCAACCGCCACAAGCTGCGGAATTACATGCTCATACTTAGTGGTTTTTGCATCAGACGGTAAAACACCATGACCTTCAATCTGACCGACAACCGTAAGACAGTGGATACAATGCTTTGCACCCTCAGGCGTAACCGAGCCTGTTTCTCTGATTTGCTCCCAAATGCTGTCATTATTGTTATTAGACACGGTATTGCCATCATTATTATTTTGTGTTGACATTTTCAAAACTCCCAAACTAAGTTTTTAGCTATCATTCCACAAAATAAGCATATTTATACACATTCATTATACCACTCATAGTGACATAATTCAAGAATTATTTACAAAATTGCAATCAAATAATCATTAAATCGGCTCAATGAAAATTATACCGTAATATTCAGTTATTGCACGTGCTGTTAATAATGCATTATTAAATAAAATTTCCTTTAATGAACAAACTTCTTCTGTATTTGAAAATCTGAAATTATCAACGATTATCGGTGAACAATCCTTTAGCAAATTATTACCCTGTAACTGATTAACAAAAACTATTTTTCCAAAATTATCTTCACGTAAAGTACGAAGTTTTGAAGCAATACAAAACGACGGACTTTGCGGTAATACAGAATCGGAATAAATAAACGAAATTTCGGCTTTACCCTGTCCTTCACAGCTAAAAGATGGAACATAAATCAAATTGTCACGGTTTTTGCCTGAAAATATATATTCATTAAAAGGCTCTGCAACATCGATACATTCACATTTTATTCCATTATACCGCAAAATTCCGGTCAAAAACGGGATATAAATATTTATAAGTTCAGTCATTACATTACTGTTAACGCACATCGAACTATCGTAAAGTTTATTAAAAATTAGCACTGAAATCATAAAACCACCTCCATACTACATTGTATGAAGGCGGTTTCGGTTTGTCCAATGACTTATTCGGTTTTAAACTCAAACAAATTATCAAAATATCGGCAAACTACTTTGTCACCGTTTTTGATGCTGCCGTCAAGTATTTTTTCACTTAAAACATCCTCAATTTTACTCTGAATAGCACGTCTGAGAGGTCTTGCACCGTATATAGGGTCAAAACCTGCATCCGCAATAGCCTCTATCGCTGAGCGTTCAAAAGTTATTGAAATATTAATGTCATTTAAGCGATTATTCAACTGATTAAGCATCTTTTCGGCAATCTCACAAATTTCATCCTTGGTTAATTTATTAAAAATGATAATATCATCAACACGGTTCAAAAATTCCGGTCTGAAAGCCGACTTTAACTCATTCAAAATTTTGTCCTTTGATTCTTCTTCTCCGCCGTCTATATTTTCTCCAAATCCTAAAGCGGTTTTCTTTTCGGTTAAATATTTCGCACCCAAATTCGAAGTCATAATTATAACGGTATTCTTAAAGTTGACAGTTCTGCCCTTAGAATCGGTCAAACGGCCGTCTTCCAAAATCTGAAGCAGAATATTGAACACATCAGGATGTGCCTTTTCAATTTCGTCAAAAAGTACAACAGAATACGGCGCACGACGAATTTTTTCTGTCAACTGACCGCCTTCATCAAAGCCAATATAACCCGGTGGCGAGCCGATAAGTCGTGAAACTGTATGCTTTTCCATGTATTCCGACATATCAAGTCTGACTATAGCATTTTCACTACCGAACATAGCCTCGGCAAGTGCTTTACACAACTCGGTTTTACCAACACCTGTAGGTCCCAAGAATATGAATGAACCAATTGGACGTTTCGGGTCCTTTAAACCGACTCTGCCACGCCGAATTGCCTTAGAGACACTTGTTACTGCAGCACCTTGACCTACAATACGGTTATGCAAAACATCCTCTAATTTTAATAACCGCTGACTCTCCTCCTCGGTTAACTGACTGACGGGAATGCCGGTATTTTGAGATATCAGTTCAGCAATATTTTCCGGCGTAACCTTTTCTGTAAATTCACCGGTTGACTTATTCCACTCAGATTTGCTTTGTTTTAGCTTCTCGGTCAATTCGCGTTCTTTATCACGTAAATCTGCAGCTTTCTCAAACTCCTGATTTTCGATTGCTGCGTCCTTTTGCTCAGAGGTCTTTTTCACAAGCAGCTCAAGTTCTTTAATATCATCAGGTGCTATTGTTGCATTAAGCCTGACTCGTGATGCCGCCTCATCAATAAGGTCTATTGCTTTATCGGGTAAAAATCGGTCGGCAATATAACGTGCAGAAAGTTTTACAGCCGCCGAAATTGCCTCATCGGTAATATGAACCTTATGATGCTCTTCATACTTTTCCCTCAATCCTTTTAATATTTGGACTGCATCATCCTCAGATGGCTCTCCAACAATAACCGGCTGAAAACGGCGCTCCAATGCAGCATCCTTTTCAATGTTTTTACGGTATTCATCAAGCGTAGTGGCACCAATAACCTGCAACTCTCCGCGTGCTAAGGACGGCTTTAAAATATTTGCCGCATCGATTGAACCATCTGCAGAAGCACCAGCACCAACAATAGTATGAATTTCATCAATAAACAAAATAACGTCATCCGATGAGATAACCTCATCAATAGCATTTTTTATCCGTTCCTCAAAGTCTCCGCGGTACTTAGTACCGGCCACCATACCGGTCAAATCCAATGCAACAACGCGTTTGTTTTTGAGCAATTCAGGTGCATTACCCTCCGCAATCTTAAGTGCTAAACCTTCGGCAACCGCAGTTTTTCCGACACCGGGTTCACCAATAAGGCAAGGGTT
>JAZSCC010000072.1:0-4234 GCA_045602685.1 Acutalibacteraceae bacterium
GAAATGGAGGCTTTGAAGGCGTCAAGAGATGCCGAAGCAGAAGAACTTCGCAAAGCACGTGACAAAACAATGGAGAATGCGCGTGAAAAGGCAAATGCCGTGGTAGACAGAGCACGGGCAGAGGCTGAAAAGCTTTTGTCAGAACTTGAGGCACTAAAAAAGAGTAACGATTCCGTTGAGGAACGAATACGCAGAGCAAGAGCCGAAATGCGAGGCGGGTTGAGGCGTTTAGAGGACGTTGCCGACCCGATTGAATCGGAAGAGATTTCGGGCGGCGGATTTTCGGCACCGCTTAAAAAAGGTGAAAAAGCAATTTTCCTTGACCTGAAAAAAGAAGTTACCGTCCTAAGCGACCAAAAGGGCGACGAGGTTGAAATTCTGGTTGGAAGCATTAAAACCAAAGTTTCAGTTTCACATTTAGCACCCAAACCTAAAACCAAAGGAACGGTTGCTAAAACCAGAACCGTAAAAAAAGCGGTTAATCCTGAGGGTAATGTTCGTTCGGCACAGTCCGAGATTGATATTCGAGGCTTCACGGGAGATGAAGCGGGCTTAGAGCTTGACCGATTTATTGACAATTCGGTTATGGCAGGGCTTAATACTGTGTGGATTATTCACGGCAAGGGAACAGGTGCTCTTAAAAAGGCGGTACATGCATACCTTCGTACCAATAAAAGTGTCAAAGATTTTCGATTTGGCCGATATGGAGAGGGCGAAGACGGTGTAACCGTCGTGACCTTAAGATAATTGACAATTAAGAGTATAAGTAATATAATTGAGCTATATTGTAAAAAGAGGTGCAAAGTTGGAAAACGAAAAACGTTCATTTTTTAAGGATTTTAAAAAATATTTACCTTTGCTTCAGAACTTGGCGGGCAAGGATTTTAAAATCAAATACCGCCGAAGCGTTTTGGGAATTGCCTGGAGCATTTTAAATCCGTTGCTTACAATGCTTGTTTTAACGCTTGTTTTCGGCTTTATGTTCGGCATCAGAGATTATCCTAACGTTGCCGATTTTGCCTGTTTTTATATTGTCGGTGCCGCAATGTGGAACTTCTTTGCAGAAGCAACCACAGGTAGTATGACCTCGATTTTGGCTTCGGCTTCGCTTATAAAAAAGGTTTATATTCCGAAGTACATTTTCCCTTTGGAAAAGTGTCTGTTTGCGTTGATTAACTTTGCATTTTCATTAGTGGCAGTGGCGATTGTTTTGGCCATTCGCTTCTCACATATAAATCCGGGCGTCACAATGGTTATGCTTCCGTTGCCGGTGTTGTACTGCCTTTTGTTTGCGGTCGGCTTAAGTCTTTTGTTGTCAGCTGTGAGTGTCTTTTTCCGTGATATTATTCATCTTTACGGTGTTATCTTGACGTTGTGGATGTACCTTACAACATTGATTTATCCTTTAAGTATGATTGAAACACGTATTAACACTAATTCGGCAATACAAATTTTTGCCTTGAGAATTATTAAGTACAATCCGATGTCGGTTTACATAAACACGTTTCGCGACGTTGTTTTAAACAACACCTGGCCTACGTTAGAGCAGCACTTGTTATGCTTGGGTTACGGCATAATTATGCTTGTTATAGGAGCATTAGTGTTTAAAAAATTACAAAAGAAATTCATACTTTATATTTGATTAAGAGGGAGGGGAGAAAAATGCAGGAAAATTATGCGGTAGAACTGAAAGATATTGAAATGCACTTCAATATGAGCAAGGAAAAGTTACAAAGTTTAAAGGAATATTTGCTGAAGTTCTTAAAACGCCAGTTACAATATGAGGATTTTATTGCGTTGAACGGTGTTACGCTAAATATTGAAAAGGGTGATGTTTTCGGCATTGTCGGTCTTAACGGTTCGGGCAAATCAACCCTACTTAAGATAATTTCCGGCATTTTAACCCCAACAAAGGGAACTGTCAAAACTCGCGGAGTTATTGCGCCTTTAATTGAGCTTGGTGCAGGCTTTGATTTGGAACTCACCGCGCGTGAAAACATATATTTAAACGGCAGCGTTTTGGGCTTTTCCAAGGCCTATATGGATGAACATTTTCAAGAGATAGTTGACTTTTCCGAAATGCAGGATTTTTTGGACACACCAATGAAAAACTATTCGTCGGGAATGATTGCACGTATCGGTTTTGCCATTGCTACGATGACTGTGCCGGACATTTTAATTGTTGATGAAATTTTAGCGGTCGGTGACTTTAAGTTCCAGGAAAAGTGCGAAGCCAGAATTAATGAAATGATGAACAACGGTCACACAACCGTTATTGTTGTAAGTCACTCAATGGGGCAAATTGAACGTCTTTGCCGTCACTGTGCGTGGCTTGAACACGGAAACTTAAAAATGGTTGGCGACACCGAAACGGTTTGCAACGCTTATAAATCAGCGTATTAAGAAAGATGGTATAAAAATGGACAGACAAAAAAGGGCAGCCGCAATACACGATATATCTTGCTTCGGCAAATGCTCATTGACGGTTGCTTTGCCGGTGCTCTCATCAGCAGGAATAGAAACTGCGGTTATACCGACTGCAATACTGTCAACCCACACCGGCGGGTTTAACGGTTTTACTTCACTTGATTTGACCGACGAAATGCCCAAAATTATTGAGCATTGGAGTGGTCTGGAATTAAACTTTGATGCAATTTACAGCGGGTATTTAGGTTCCACACAACAGATTGATATAGTTTGTGATTTCTTGGATAAATTCAAGAAATCCGACACATTGGTTGTAGTAGACCCTGCAATGGCAGACAACGGTAAAATGTATGCTCTTTTTGATATAAATTTTGCCGCCGAAATGAAGCAACTTTGCAGCAAAGCGGATATAATTGTACCGAATGTTACCGAAGCCTGTTTTATGTTGGGTAAAAAGTATATCCCGTTGGGCTACGGTGAGGATTACATTGTTGATATGTTGCATCAACTTGCAGCGTTAGGTCCTAAAAGAATTGTGCTTACCGGTGTGCGTTATGATGACAAAACCGTTTCGTCTGTGGCATATGATGCCGAAACCGACACAGTTCATACTGTTTCAAGAGAACTGATTGAGGGGATGTTTCACGGTACGGGAGATGTCTTTGCAAGCGCTCTGACGGCGGCACTTTTGAACGGGAAGGACCTGTCTCAAGCCACCGAAATTGCGGTTGATTTTACTGTTGACAGTATTAAGCGTACTGTTGAATCAGGCGCTGAGCATTATGGTGTTGACTTTGAACGGGGTTTGGGTGACTTCACACTTAAACTGAACAATTAAAATAATACAAAAAGCAACGGTTATTAACCGTTGCTTTTGTTTATAGTTCCACTTGAAAATTAACAACAAAAACATTATAATTATTTTATAGCCGTTTGATGTGTGGTTTTGAGTTTTATTAAATATGATTTTTGGTATTTTCAGATCGCTTTTGTTTAAAATATTTTTGTAAAGGACTTGAAATGCAGGTAAAATTAATGTAAAATTGTTTAGTGATATTCCACAGGGCAAAGCCTTGTTCCAAAACGGAAAGGAAAGTGTATTTTTATGACAAAAGAACGCAGAGTCGGTACAGTATCGAGAGGTATCCGTTGTCCCATTATCCGAGAAGGAGATGACCTTGCTAAAATCGTTGCCGACAGTGTGCTTGAAGCTGCCGAGATTGAAGGGTTCGAGCTTCGCGACCGTGACGTTATTTCTTTGACCGAGTCGATTGTTGCTCGCTCGCAGGGTAATTACGCATCGGTTGACGATATTGCCGCCGACGTTAAGGCAAAATTAGGCGGTGAAACTGTCGGAGTTATTTTTCCGATTTTATCACGTAACCGTTTTGCAATCTGCTTAAAAGGTATCGCAAAGGGTTGTAAGAAAATTGTGCTTATGTTGAGCTATCCGTCTGACGAGGTTGGCAACTCTTTGGCCACTTACGATTTAATTGATGCTAACGGCATTAATCCGTATTCCGATGTTTTGAGCTTGGAAAGATACCGTGAGGTTTTCGGTGTTCAAAAACTTCAGTTTACAGGCGTTGATTATGTTGAATATTATCAGAATTTGATTAAGGCTTGCGGTTGTGAGGTTGAAATTATCTTCGCTAATCAGGCAAAGGCAATTTTGGATTATACCGACTGTGTTCTTACCTGTGATATTCACACCCGTGCAAGAACCAAGCGTTTGCTTAAAGCCGCAGGCGCAAAAATCGTTTGCGGTCTTGATGATATTCTTAACGCACCCGTTAACGGTAGCGGC
>JAZSCC010000073.1:0-2890 GCA_045602685.1 Acutalibacteraceae bacterium
GTTGACGGTCAGGCAATCGGTGTCGGTGCCGGTCAGCAGTCGCGTGTTCATTGCACACGTTTAGCCGGCGGCAAGGCTGATACATGGTTCTTACGTCAGAGTGACAAGGTTTTGAACCTGCCTTTTAAAGCAGAACTCGGCCGTCCCGACCGAGATAACGTTATCGACGGTTATATTAATCAGAATGAGGAAGACGTTACGGCAGACGGCATCTGGCAGAGATACTTTACCGAGCAACCCGCACCCTTTACCAAAGATGAGCAGAGAGCTTATCTCGATACCATCAGCGGTGTTGCTTTGGGTTCAGACGCTTTCTTCCCGTTTGATGATAATATTGAGAGAGCCAAGAAAAGCGGTGTAAGCTATATTGCAGAGCCGGGCGGTTCGATTC
This sequence comes from Acutalibacteraceae bacterium, assembly GCA_045602685.1. Taxonomy (GTDB): domain Bacteria; phylum Bacillota; class Clostridia; order Oscillospirales; family Acutalibacteraceae; genus UMGS172. Next base: position 392 of record JAZSCC010000073.1, read on the forward strand.
GTGATGACGTTGTCATTAATTGTGCTGATAAGTACGGTATGGCGATGGCATTCACAGGTATGAGATTATTCCACCATTAATTTAAAGAGGTTATATATATGAAAGTAGCTGTTATAGGCAGTGGCGGGCGCGAACACGCCATTGTTAAAAAGCTCAAAGAAAGTAAGTTAGTAGAAAAGCTTTACGCTATCCCCGGCAACGGCGGTATGAATTTGGATGCAGAGTGTGTTGCAATAGGTGTTAATGAAACCGACAAAATTGTTGATTTTGTAAAACAAAACGGCATAAACTACGTTGTTGTTACTCCGGATAATCAGCTTGTTGACGGTATGGTTGATGCGTTGGCAGAAATCGGGGTTAAATGTTTTGGTCCTGATAAAAAAGCCGCTATTATTGAGGGCAGCAAGGTTTTTTCTAAAAACCTGATGAAAAAATACGGCATTCCTACCGCTTCCTATGAGGTTTTTACAAATCCTCAGGATGCTTTCGAATACGTTAAAACCGCACCGTTGCCGACCGTTATTAAAGCAGACGGTTTGGCTTTGGGCAAGGGCGTTATCATTGCCGAAACAAGAGAAGACGCTGAAAACGCAATTGAATCCATTATGGAGGACAAGATTTTCGGTGAATCAGGCGCAAATATTGTTATTGAAGAGTTTATGACAGGCCCTGAAGCGTCTGTTTTGGCTTTTACTGACGGTAAAACCTTAGTTCCTATGGTTTCAGCAATGGACCATAAGCGTGCAAAAGATAACGATAAAGGTCTTAATACCGGCGGTATGGGAACAATAGCACCCAACCCTTATTATACCGAAACGATAGCAAAAGAATGTATGGATAAAATATTTATCCCTACTATTCGTGCTATGGAAAAAGAGGGAAGACCTTTTAAGGGTTGTCTATTCTTCGGACTTATGATTACCTCTGACGGACCTAAAGTAATAGAATACAATTGCCGTTTCGGTGACCCCGAAACTCAGGTTGTAATTCCGCTTTTAGAGTCGGATTTATTGGAAATTATGCTTGCTTGTACTGACGGTACCTTGGCTGAAAAGGAAGTCAAGTTTAAAGACGCCGCCGCTTGTTGCGTTGTTTTGGCATCAAACGGATACCCTGAAAAATACGATTCCGGATTTGAAATCACAGTAGACGGCGAGGTTGACGGCAACCTTTATTACGCCGGTGCAAAACTCTGTGACGGCAAAGTGGTTACTGCCGGCGGTCGTGTTATGGGCATTACCGCTGTAGCCGACAATTTAGAATCAGCAATCAGTAAGTCATATAACGAAACCGAAAAGGTCCATTTTGAAAATAAGTATAAAAGAAATGACATCGGTGCGCGTGCTTTAAGAGCATTTGAGGAGGTTAAATAAATGGTATATCGTATATTCGTTGAGAAAAAGGAAGGTCTGACTCATGAGGCTTCCTCGCTTTTACAAGATGTTCGCACATTTTTAGGCGTAAAATCTTTAGAGGACTTGCGTGTTATTAACCGATATGATGTAGAAAATATAACTAAGGAACTTTTTGATTATGCTGTCGGTACGGTTTTTTCCGAACCGCAGTTGGATAACACTTCGGCCGATATTACCTCAGACGGTTATGAGGTTTTTGCTGTTGAGGCTTTACCCGGTCAGTTTGACCAAAGGGCTGACAGTGCTTCGCAGTGTATTCAGCTTATCAATGCAGGCGACCGTCCTTTAGTTAAAACCGCAAAGGTTTATTTATTAAAGGGAAAGCTTACTGCAGAGGATATAGAAAAAATCAAGAAGTATATCATTAACCCCGTAGAATCTCGCGAGGCTTCTATGGAAAAACCCGAAACTTTAAAAATTAATTATGATATTCCTCAAACTGTTGCAACTGTTGACGGTTTTTTAAAGTTGGACGATAACGGTTTGGCCCAAATGGTTAAAACTTTGGGGTTAGCTATGGATATGGACGATTTGAAGTTCTGCCGTGACTATTTCAGAACCGAAAACCGTGACCCCTCTATCACCGAAATTCGAATGATTGATACATATTGGTCTGACCATTGCCGTCTTACTACATTCTTAACAACTATCGACAGTGTTAAGTTTGAGGATGAGTTGTTGCAATCGGCTTATGAGGAATATATTGACGCCCGTAAAGAAATTAACCGTACCAAGCCGATTAATTTGATGGATATTGCAACTATCGGTACCCGTTTGCTTAAAAAGCGCGGTATGTTGCCTAAATTAGATGAGTCGGAAGAAATCAATGCTTGTACGGTTAAAATTGACGTTGAAACCGAAGAGGGCACTGAAAAATGGCTGCTTTTGTTTAAAAACGAAACACATAACCATCCGACCGAAATTGAGCCATTTGGTGGTGCCGCTACCTGTATCGGCGGTGCAATCCGTGACCCGTTGTCAGGTCGTTCTTATGTTTATTCCGCAATGCGTGTCACCGGTGCGGCTGACCCGTTAAAACCGGTTAATGAAACTATGGCAGGCAAACTGCCTCAAAAGAAAATCG
>JAZSCC010000074.1:0-2605 GCA_045602685.1 Acutalibacteraceae bacterium
TCCTTTGGGCAAAGGACGGCATTATGGACAAGCCTGGTATTGTTGAGATTACAATTATTGCTTTGCTCGGCGGATTATTAGGCGTATTCTTTATGATTCCGTTAAGAAATGCCCTTATCGTTCGTGAACATGGTGTGTTGCCTTATCCGGAAGGACAAGCATGTGCTGAGGTTATGCTCGCCGGTGAAGAGGGTGGCACTAAAGCCTCTACCGTTTTTGCAGGTATGGGCTTTGCGGCTATTTTTAAGTTTATTTTGAATGGCTTAAAACTTTTCCCTGAAGAAGTTGTATATCAGGGACCAAGACTTTATCCTGGTTGCGCAGGCACTCAAATTTCTCCCGCAGTTATGAGTGTTGGTTATATCTGCGGACCACGTATTTCCTCGTATATGTTTGCGGGTGGCATTTTAAGTTGGATGGTGTTCATTCCGCTATTTGTACTTCTATGTGGAGATTCTGTTTTGTTTCCAGAACTGATACCGTATACAGTGGAAGAACTTCCTATTAATACGGTTAACGGACTTTTCAATAAGTTTGGTGCATATGGCATATATAAATCTTATATTCGTTACATTGGTGTAGGTGCACTTGCTGCAGGCGGAATTATAAGCCTTATAAAAAATATCCCCTTGATTGCACGAACCTTTGTGGGTGCAATCAAAGGATTCTCGGTGGGTGGTGTAGGTACTCTGCGTACCGATAAGGATATTAATATGAAGGTAGTCCTTATTGCTATCCTTATCCTCACCTTAGCTGTATGGCTTGTGCCTGTTATCCCTGTATCGTTGGTTGGTGCGTTTATTGTTGTTATTTTCGGTTTCTTCTTTGCAACCGTTTCGTCACGTATGGTTGGCTTGGTAGGAAGCAGTAACAACCCCGTTTCAGGCATGGCTATTGCCACATTGCTTATTGCTACACTTATTTTAAAGGTCACCGGTGACGTGGGTGCACATGGTATGCAAGCCGCTATTGCAATCGGCTCAATTATCTGTATCGTTGCTGCTATTGCAGGTGATACCTCACAAGACCTTAAAACCGGTTTCTTGCTTGGTGCAACACCTAAAAAGCAACAGATTGGTGAGGTTATCGGCGTTATTGCTTCTGCATTTGCTATTGGTGCTACACTATACCTACTTGATACGGCGTGGGGATTTGATGGAGATGAACTTTCTGCACCTCAGGCAACCATGATGAAAATGGTTATTGAGGGTATTATGGGTGAAAGTTTGCCATGGGGTCTTATTATTACAGGTGTGATTATTGCTGTTATAGTAGAGATTGTTGGTATTCCTGTTTTGCCGTTTGCAATCGGTATTTATTTGCCATTGCCACTTAATGCTTGCATTATGGTTGGCGGACTTGTACGTTTGGCATTTGATAAGATGAAAGACAGTGACCGCAAGAAAGGTATCATCAACGATGGTATTCTCTTTAGCTCGGGCATGATTGCCGGTGAAGGTATTGTAGGCTTGTTGCTTGCAATTATTACAGTGTTAGGCGTAGGCGAAATGATTGACCTGTCCGGCAAGTTGAATCTTCCTACTTGGGCATCAAACATTGGTAGCCTCTTAGTATTCGGCTTGGTAATTTTGAGCCTTTTGGCATTCACCGTTTTCAAAAAGCAGAAGAAAACCGATAAGTAATTATGAAGAAAAAAATTATTATTGCGACAAATTATCTTGACCGCAAGCCAGCACATCACCCTGATATCAGGTGGAAAACCGAGGATAACGGCAGGGTGACTTTAGAGGTTGATAACGTCGGCTGGGCGAACAGAATTGCTCAAATGTTATTTAAACGCCCTAAGGTAAGCTATGTTCACCTGGACGAAAACGGTAGTTTTATTTGGCAGTTGATTGACGGTGAAACAGATATTACCGCAATTGGCGTTAAGGTCAAGGAACATTTCGGGGAAAAAGCCGAGCCTTTATATGAACGCTTGGCACAGTTTTTCCGTGTTTTAGACAGTTATCATTTTATAGTTTGGAAATATATCCCTGAACCTAAAACCTCAAAAAGTAAAAAGTAAAAGTTAAACAAAAACGCTTTCCTGAAATTCAGGAAAGCGTTTTTAGCTTTAATTATAACTCCGATAAATCATACGGGGTATGTAAATAAACAATATGGTTAAGCCAGTTGTAATACAACATATTTGCGTGTGAACGCCACAAGAACTGCGGTTCTTTATCGGGGTTATCACCAGGGAAATAATTGCAGGGGATGGATGGATTGATTCCCTTTGCAACATCACGTTCATATTCCTTCATAAGAGTGTGACGGCTGTATTCGGCGTGTCCCGAAATAAAGATGTTTCGACAATTACGGTCGGTAATTATAAACGGACCGGCTTCTTCTGATTCGGCAAGTATCATCAGCTCACTGTTTTTGCGGATATCCTCAATGATTGACTCAGTGTACCTCGAGTGAGGTGCTAAAAAGAAGTCATCAAAACCGCGGGTGAGGGGATGACGGAAATCAAGACGCTCGTGCCAATAAATACCGCTTAATTTTTTTGGCAACTCACGCTTGCCGATGCCGTACTTATGGTAAAGACCTGCTTGTGAGCCCCAACAAATATAAAGCGTTGAGTAAACATTGGTTTTTG
>JAZSCC010000075.1:0-8383 GCA_045602685.1 Acutalibacteraceae bacterium
ACTCCCTTTTAGGCAACCTCGAAATTAAAAACACTTTAAGAAGCATAATATCACGCGGCCGCTTTCCGCACGCCTTTATAATTGAAGGCGAGGAGGGCTCGGGCCGTCATACCCTGGCGCAAATAATAACCGCTGCAGCCCTTTGCGAATCCGACGGTACTTTGAAGCCTTGCGGAAAATGCCATAAATAAACACATTAAAATCGCAATAGAACTTTTCTTTTTTTGAAAAAACTTTAATAAAGACTTCCTGCATAGAAAAAGAACCGCAATTCTGTATCAAAATTACGATCCTTTTCTGGTGGACCCGGTGGGGATCGAACCCATGACCTTACGGATGCGAACCGTACGCTCTCCCAGCTGAGCTACGCCCCCAGATAAAAGGTTTTTCAACCCTTTTAATTTTAGCACTAAATATGTAAAAACACAACAGTTTTTTATTAATCTCGCCCCTGCATACCTGACCAAAGAAAAATTATGATTTGAGCCGGGATTCCAACTATAAATAAAAGCCACAGTTTTAATTTTAAAAACGTTATAAACAGAGAGCCAAGTGTACACCATAGTAACGCCGAGATTAAAAAATAATTACGGCGCGGATTAAACCATATTGAGTTAAAAATCAGCCAAACCAAAAAGCTTGCCGGTGCGGCATACACAAAGGCTAACCAATGAAGAGTCAGGCTTGTAACGGTGTCGAGAATAAAGAAAACAACCGTTGCGGCAAGCCATACCAACATTATGCACATAGAAGTAATAATTGCGCGGCGGCGGAATTTTTTACGGCTGACAGACGCTTTCTTTAAACGTTCTTTCTCGTGGTCGCTTTCCAAGAGAAAATCAACAGTCACGCCGAACAACTCGGAAAGTTCTTTTAAAACGGCAACGTCCGGCAATGATTCACCCCGTTCCCACTTAGAGACCGCTTTATCTGAATAATTCAGTTTTTCGGCAAGCTGCGCCTGAGTAAGCTCTTTTTCCTTGCGAAGACGAACTATATTTTCGGCAATTATGCTTTTTAAATCCTTCATTTTTTCACCCGTTATTATAAAATTCTTCTCTACTGCTCATTTGCACAACTACAGTATATCACACTTATTAAGCCTTTGCAAGCCTTGATTTATCAAGACTTCTACTAATGGTAGAGAAGACAAAATTCGACTCTACCGCAAAAGAATTAAGTGTATACAAATAAAATGCAACGGTTTAGTGACTCGAACGAAAATTTGTTGTATCATAATACCGTCGAAAAATTCTTTTTGAAAGGTAGACGGAATTATGAATAAGTATGTAATTTTTACCGACTCGGCCTGCGATTTAGGACCGGCTCATTTAGATGAAATCGGCGTCAAGCATTTAAGCCTGACGTTGGTTTATGACGGGGAAACAACTGAACATAAAAATGACGATATAAACCCTGAGGAATTTTATAATAAAATGCGCAGCGGTATTACTGCCAAAACCTCAGCAATTAACCTTGAGATGTTTAAAGAGGCTTTTATTAAGGAACTGGAAAAGGGTAACGATATTCTTTATATCGCTTTCTCATCCGGCTTGAGTACAACCTACAACTCGGGACGTTTAGCCTGTGAGGAACTAAAGGAAGAGTTCCCTGAGCGTAAAATTATTGCAGTTGATACACTTGCCGCATCTGCCGGTTTCGGAATGCTTTTGGATTTGGCTGTAAAGGAAAGTCAAAAAGGAGCAACAATTGAAGAGGTTGCAAAATTTGTCGAAAATACACGGTTACATCTGTGCCACTGGTTTACCGTGGATGATTTGGTTTATTTAAAACGAGGTGGCAGAGTAAGTCCTACCGTTGCATTTGTGGGGGGACTGCTCGGTATTAAACCTGTAATGCATATGGATGATGAAGGACATCTCATCAACGTTACGAAGGTGCGCGGTCGCAATGCCGCAATTCAGGCTTTGGCCGATAAGTTTGGCGAATTGGCAGTAAATAAAACGGCAGGTCCCGTATATATTTGTCACGGAGACTGTCAAGAGGATGCAAATACTTTGGCAAAAATAATAAAGGAAACATATGGTGTTGAGGTTGAGTGTACGGTTTATACCGGGCCTGTTATAGGTGCACATTCCGGCCCCGGTACTTTAGCACTCTTCTTTATCGGAAAGGAAAGGTAAAATGACCAGAACAAAGCTTTCCGAACGCAAATTGCCGGATTACACCCGAGGGGAAGAGTTGTTTAATATGATTTCTCATATTACGGGTGGTGCTTTTGGAGTTGCAGCGTTGGTGCTCTGTGTTGTTTTTTCGGCAATTAAAGGAGATGCATACGGAGTTGTAGGCAGTGCTATTTATGGCAGCTCAATGGTGCTTTTGTATACCGTTTCAAGTGTTTATCATGGACTTCGTGCCAATATTGGCAAAAAGGTAATGCAGGTTATTGACCATTGTACCATTTATCTCTTAATTGCCGGCACATACACGCCGATTTTGTTGACTGCAATCAGACGTGAAAATCCGGTCACGGCATGGGTGTTGTTTGGAATCGAATGGGGGCTTGCAATAATAGCGGCAACGCTTACCGCTATTGACCTTAAGAAATACGACAAGTTTTCAATGCTTTGTTATATAGGCATGGGTTGGGGTATTGTTTTTGCCGCTAAAACCGTTGTAAAAGCAGTACCGATGGCCGGAATAGTATTTTTGCTTTTAGGCGGCGTGTCTTATACAATCGGTGCCGTACTTTATGCAATAGGCAAAAAACAACGATATATGCATTCGGTATTTCATCTATTTGTGGTTTTAGGCAGTATTTTGCAGTTTTTCAGTATTCTTTTTTATATGTTATAACGAGAGTTCTTATAGCAAAAATGTAATATTAAGAAAAACACTCTGCGGATAAAAAGAATCCGCAGGGTGTTTTTTACATTTTAAGTAAATCGCGCCTGACTTCGTAGTCGGGCATATATTTTTTTACCAAATTCCAAAACTGTTTGCTGTGGTTGTGATGTTTGGTATGAGCAAGTTCGTGTAAAACCACATAGTCAACAATCTCAGGAGAGTGGCGCATCAGTAAACAAGAAAAACTGATAGAATTTTTGCCGCTGCAGCTGCCGTATCTTGTTTTGGCCGAGGTTATGGTGATGCCGGTACAATAAAGACCGGTTTTTTTACTCCAAAAGTCTACCCGTTCGGGCAAAACCTTTCTGGCCTTATCTTTTAATTCTTTTATCTCCTCGGCGGTCGGTTCCGGATTAAGCGCTCGGCGTTTTTCTTGTTTTTTGAGTGTTTTGGTTATCCAATCAAGGTGAGAATTCACAAAATCGGTGATAGTTTTGTCGGTTACCAATCTAGGCGCACGAACAATGATATCGCCTTTTAACGTTATTTCTAACGCCAAGGTTTTTCGGGCAGAACGAATAATTTTATATTCCATTTTAAGCCTCTGTTTCAGCCTTGCGCTTGAAAATTTTTGAAAAACAACGGTCGACAAACGGTGTTTCAACGATTAAAATTGCCAGCATCATTAACACACAACCGACTGTCTCACGTAAAGAGGGGAGAAGTCCAAAATAAATGCAGGAGGTTATCATTGCAAAAAGAGATTCTAAACTCATAACAATGCTGGCAACGGTGCTTTCGCAGTACAGTTGTCCGATTAATTGAAAGGTATATGCTACGCCCGAGGACATAACACCGCAATAAAGAATCGGCAATAATGCCGCGGTTATATTGCTAACGCATAAGGTGTCGCGTTCAAAAATCAGCATTAAAACGCCGGAAACAACACCGACAGTAAAAAATTGGATTGCCGAAAGTGCAACAGCATCGGTTTTGGATACAAAATGGTCGGCGATTGTGATATGTATCGCAAAAGCAACGGCACACAACAGCAACACGATATCGCCGGTAGATACCGAAAACCCTGATTTTACGCTTATAAAGTAAAGTCCTATAACGCTGATAATTACCGACAGTATCATTGAAAAGCGAAGTTTTTTGCCTAAAATTACCGAAAACAAAGGAACAAAGATTATGTACATTGCGGTGATGAATCCCGCCTTACCTGAGCCGCCGGCAGCAAGCTCGGCGTTGAACATTATTCCGAATTGCTGTAAATTTGCGGCAACAGACAGTGCTGTACCGCAAAGTATGCCGCCCAAAATCATCGGTGCAGCAGAAGTTTTTTGCTTTTTGTCGGTTAATTTTTCACGATTGCGCCTTAATATTAGTACAATCGGAACAAGAACAACTACCGCAACGAACGAGCGAAGACAATTCAATGTAAATGAGCCAACAAACGGTGCGGCTTTTTCTTGGGCAACGAAGGCACTGCCCCATATTGCAGCGGCAACAAGAAGGATAATGCCGCCTTTCAGGTTGTTTTTCATAAATAAAAGGTCTTTCTTTATTAAATTAATTTACTTCAAAAAATTTTTTAATGCGCTTGTGTCGAGATTTTCTTTGTTGTAGAAAAATTCAGAAATATCGGCAAGTATTTTATGTACGCCGCCTATAGAATCGCTTTCTATATTCATTGGCATAACAGGGTCATGAACCGACAGTCTCAGCAAAAACCAACCGTCACCAACGCTGACACGAAGCCCTTCGCGGTTGTCGTCGGCAATAACGAATCCGTTTTTGGTTTTGCACCAATTTTCTAAATCGTTAATCACCGAATTTCCATATTCACGAAAATTCTCTGTTGTTATATTAAAGCGCAGTTCCTCGGCTTCTTTAGGCATTTTGAGGTCGGCCGTAAGGTCGGAAATACTTTTTCCTTCTTGACCGAGCTTTGCCATTTTTATGATGATTTTAGTTACAAGGTATGCGCCGTCATCGAGAAAATAATTTTCCTTTAATGCGGCATGACCTGAGGTTTCGATTGCAAGTGGTGCGTTTATACCGCTTTCACAAAGACGAACGGCTTCGTTAATTACATTTTTGTAGCCTCTTTTAAAGCGATGGTGTTTACCACCTAAATTTTTCTCGATAAAGGTTTTCAGACCTGAAGAGGTAACGCTGTCGGTTACGATGGTCGAGCCGGGCTCCTTTTCTAAGGCAATGGCGGCAGCAAGGGCTACCAAACGGTTTCGGTTGATTTCGGTTCCTGTAGAGTCAACGCATCCGGCACGGTCAACGTCGGTATCAAAAATAATACCCAAATCAGCCTTAGAGTTTAAAACGGCACCGCAAATGCTTTCCATAGCGGCAGCGTTTTCAGGGTTCGGAATGTGGTTAGGGAACATTCCGTCAGGCTCTAAATAAACGCTGCCGTCGGTATTGGCGCCTAACGGCTTTAACACCTTGTCGGCGTAAAAACCGCCTGCGCCGTTACCGGCGTCAACAACGATATGGTAGTTTTTAAGAGGTTTGTCTTGCTCGGTAACACCTAATTCGTCACAGATAAGCCCGCGTAGGATTGCGGCATATTCGGTCATAAAGTCGCACTTTTCAACCCGACCGAGTGTGTGAGCGGCGGATTCTGAACGGTTAGCGCTTTCGATGATTTGGGAAATTTCGCCCGAATCAAGTCCGCCTGACGGCAAAAAGAACTTTAATCCGTTGCGGTCAGCAGGGTGGTGGCTGGCGGTGATTTGTACAGCGCCGTCACAATCTTTTTTAACGGTGGTCATAAACATAGCAGGGGTTGATGACAGTCCGCAGTCCAAAACACAAACTCCCGCACAGGTCAAAGCCTCAATAACCTTAGCCTTTATTTTTTCGGCAGTAATCCTTGAATCGTGACCGACTGCAATCCGCAAGCCGTCGGGACGCTTTCCTCTCTTTTCCGACAAAAACAGCACAAAAGCCGCCGCAATGTCATAAACTGCCTCATCAGTAAGGTTTACCGTGTTGCCGAAAATGTCCGAGGCAAAGCCGCGGACGTCCGAACCGGATTTGAGTTCTTTGTAGTCTTTCATTTTATACTCCTTTCACCTTAGCCAAAGCACTCAAACTCAAACCGGCCTTAAAGGGCGATTTGAATGCTTTGGCTATCCAAACAACAGGTCAGCACCGAAGAAGCCTATGGCTATAAGGCCCAGTGCCGCCAGAGTCCATACCAGCGATTTCAAAAAGGTCTTGCCGGCGGAATAGGCACTTTTTTCTGTTTTTATTTTATAATCATAATTGTTTTGCATTTATAACACCTCGCTTTGCCTTATTGTTGACAATCGGGGTAATAAAAATACAAAACAAAAAGTAGGTTGCACCCAAATATAAGTTTTTCAATATAATGGACTGATAAAAGCTTTTTCGGGGGTGCTTTATGACGGCAACTGTAATAGACGGACAGCTTAAAGTTACGCTGTCCGACACGGAAACTGTAAAATATAATATTGACCGGGTGTTTTTTAAAAAGGACTCAAAAGAATCGGCCAATGCACTGGTTAAACTTTTGAAAGCGGCCTCGTTTGAGGCGGGGTTTAACACAACCGCAGAATGTTTTGCAATAGAAATATATCCAATTTTCAGCGGTGGTTGTGAAATTTATTTTATTCCTGAAACTCAAAAAACGACACCGGTTAAGGCCACAACCCGAGGTTGGTCAATGTTTGAATTTCAGCAGAGCGAGGCTGTTTTAAAAACCTGTGAGCTTTTATACCGAAACGTTAAAACCCGTTATTGTCAATCCGAAATGTATAAGTATAAGGATAAGTATCGCTTGGCGATAAAAAACATAAGTTCTTCATTAAACCGACAAATTTTACGGGAATTTGCCGACAGTCCCATAACGTCAAAAACAGAGCGGTTAAAAACCTTTGAATACGGTAAACCGATAGCCTTAAAAAATGCAATTTATATTATTGGCTCGGCAATGTGCCGTGAACAATCAGAATGACATATATTCTTTGGCTTTTGATTTTAAATCGGAGGTTTTAAAGAGTGCGCTTCCTACAACTAAAACATCGGCGCCGGCCTCAACACAAAGTTTTCCGGTTTCCTCATTAACACCGCCGTCTACCTCTAAAAGAGTGTCTAAACCGAGGCGGTTGCATTCTGCACGTAGTTTACGAAGCTTGTCGAGAGCCGAAGGCATAAAACTTTGCCCTCCGAAGCCGGGCTCGACCGACATAACCAAAACCATATCGCATTTAGGCAAAAACTCAAAAATTTCTTCGACATCTGTCATAGGCTTAACAGTGAGGCAGGTTTTTACACCAAGAGAGTGGATTTCGTCTAAGGTTTCGGCAACGTCGGAGCCTGCTTCAAAATGAAATCCCAACCAATCGGCATATTTTGCAAAGTCTTTTATGTATCTGTGCGGGCGGTCTATCATCAGATGAATATCTAAGGGTAATGACGTGTGTTTTTTTATGGAGCTTATAACGGGACAACCGAACGAAATATTTGGAACGAAAACGCCGTCCATAACATCAAGGTGGAGCATATCGGTGCCACATTCCTCTAATTGCTTGCAGACATTCCCGAGTTCCAAATAATCACAACCTAAAATAGAGGGTGAAAGCTTAGCCATTACAATTCTCCTTTATAAAACAAGAAATAGTTCTTTTATCCAAAACTATTTTACATAAATTTAGCCAATAGGTCAACACCTATCGGCTAAATTTTAATTATTTTTTATTTAAATCTTTGTATATTTCATCTGCGGTTTGGCCGATAAAAAAACACTCCTCTTTTGTTGCGGTGCAAAGCTTTTGGAGTTTGGGAACACCCCAAATATTAAAAAATTTCGGTCCAATCCACGTATGGTACGGCGTTGGTGTAAAAACGCCTTTCAAAATGCTCAAAGCAGCCTTTTTTGGCTTCATAAAAATTATTTTCATAGGACGCTTTATTATAGCAAAAATAAATTTAGGGTAGTGAGCAGTTATATTAGTAAAGGTGATACCCGGATGGACTATTGAGAGGCTTGCATCGGTTTCGTTTTTAAACAGTTCAAACAGTGAAAACATTAAATACCGCTTGGCGTTACCGTATACTTTCGATGCAGCGGTACGATTGGAAAAATCAATATCAAAAGGGTCGGTTTCGGAATAATTGTGAGCAATACTGCCGACAGCAATTACCTGTCCCTTGCGTTCGCGCAAAGAGGGAAGTAATTCGCGTATAATATATAAAGGGGAAACAAAATTAATCTGAAAAACATTGTCAAAGCCGGTTGAACATTTGCGGCGCGGAATACTGTATGCACCGGCGTTGTGGATAAATATATCGACTGGTAGGGTCTTTAACTTTTCGGTGGCAGTTTTCACCGAGTTAAAATCTTGTAAATCGACTGTTATTCTTTCAATTTTGGCTTCGGGGTAATGCTTGAGAAGCTCCGTTTTAAAGTTTTCTGAGCGTTCGGCGTTGCGGTCGAGTAAAATAACGTTTGCGCGAAGATGGCATAAAATTTTCACAAGTTCACAGCCCAAACCACCGGTAGTTCCCGTAACGGCTACCGTTTTGT
>JAZSCC010000076.1:0-1995 GCA_045602685.1 Acutalibacteraceae bacterium
AGTATTACTATTTATCAATCGGTTATGTTATTTTTTAGGAGGAAAAGTAATTATGCAATTGGATTATGAACTTTATCGTAAAAAGGTTGACGCCTGTTTTGTCGGTAAATCGGTAGGCGGCACCTTGGGAATGCCGTTTGAAGGACCTCAGACTGTACATGATATATCCTTTTACACACCTGTACCGACCGAGATGTTACCAAATGATGACCTTGATTTGCAGGTAACTTTTTTGGAAATTTTAATGCGTGAGGGATTACCTGTTAGCCGTCACAAGCTTGGCGACCTCTGGAATTTGTATAATTCTGAATCATTACCGGATGAGTATTGCGTTGCGGATGCAAACTATAAGAAAATGATTTATGCTCCGTTGTCCGGTACATATAATAATAAGTTCCACAGCGGTATGGGTGGTGTAATTCGTACCGAAATATGGGCATGTCTTGCACCGGGTGACCCGGACCTTGCGGTCAAAATGGCAGTAGAGGATGCCGTAGTAGACCATTATGGCGATGGTGTATCTGCGGTTAAATTCTTAGCTGCAATAGAAAGTGCCGCTTTTGTGGAAAATGACATAAGGAAGTTAATTGACATCGGTATGAGCTATCTGCCGAAGGGCGAGAAATTGCATTGTGCATTTACCGATACTATCAAATGGTGGGATGAAACGCATGATATTTTTGAATCGCGTCTTCGCGTTCTTGAAAAGTATTATGCTGAAAACTGGACCGATGTTACAATTAATATAGCATTTGTGCTTTTGGCATTACTTAGCTGTGAAAACGATTTCAGCAAGGCAATTTGTAATGCTGTTAATTTAGGTCATGATGCTGACTGTACAGGAGCTACAGCAGGTTCAATATTGGGAATAATCAATCCCGACGGTATTGAAGAGCGCTGGATTAAGCCTATTGGAAACACTTTGGTGCTTTCAGATAATATGACTAATATGACGTCATCCTGCACAGTTGACGATTTTTGCGATGAAATTGCCTTCTGTTGCGAAAAGGTTCAGGACTATTACGGCTCTTCTGTAAGGCTCTGTAATGTTCCGGCTGACCGTAAGCAGTACGTAATGGCACAACCGTGGCATTCAGCACCGGTAGACGTGCCGTATGTTGAAAATGAGGCCGTTGTCACCGAGACACCCTTGGTTGTAAGAGCAATTTATCCTGATACAGTGGCTTATGTTCCGGGTGAAAAGAATGAGTTTAAGGTGCATTTGATTAACCCCACCGACACTGTGATGGAAGGTACTTTTACGGTTGGTACGTCACAGAATGTTATCTGTGTTCCGAACAACTTCAGTTATCGCCTTGAGCCGCATGAAGAAGGATTATATTCTTTCGAAGTAAAAAAATTGTATCATAATGTGCGAGTTAACGTCAATCAGGTTGTTTTGGCATTCGTTACTAACGGAATGGCATGGTCGTGCCGATTCGGATTCCCGGATGCTCGTGTGTACCACGTTGAAAATCTCGATACAGGTGACTGTTATGATGTTAACGTGCCGGGTAGCTTTTTCACTGTACCTGCAGGACGCTACCGTTATACACTTAACTTTAAGATGGGTGCTTTGCGTGAAATACGAATTTCACATAACGGTAAGGCACGTATGGTTGTTTCACTCAATGGAGAAAAGTTGATAGAACGTGATGAAACAATGAGATATGTTCCTGCGTTGCATAGAGGCTGTTGCACAAAGATAACCCCAAAACGCGGCAAGAATGCGTTAACTATTGATTTTGATAATGAATGTCCGCGTGAAGCATACATTGATTTCGGTACAGTAGCCGATTGCGGTGAGATGCTTGTAGACGTTGAATGTGTTTAAAGAATTAAAAATACCTTAAATAGAAATAAACAAGTCCGTTTAAAACGGACTTGTTTATTTTTTTATTATAGTGTTTGATATTTATCTTAAACTGATTAAATTTTACAGACCAAAAGCAAACCATAAATAGATATATGCAGGGATGGTTGCCGCAAGCGTGA
>JAZSCC010000077.1:0-1582 GCA_045602685.1 Acutalibacteraceae bacterium
TACCGCTTAGGAGGCGGTCGCTCTATCCAACTGAGCTACGGAAACATATATTATTGCTTGGCTATTATACCTTAATTGCCGTTGTTTGTCAACAATGTGAAGACATATTAATTTTGTAATATAACAAAATTTTGTCGATTGATTACCCTTGACCTTATGATTTTAATGTGTTAGAATAATAATCCCAAGAAAGAAGGTGACCGTATGAGTGAAAATTTAAAAACTATCGCGACCAATAAAAAGGCATTTCATGATTATTTTGTTGAGGAAAGTATGGAATGCGGAATTGAGCTCTGCGGTACCGAGGTTAAGTCGATTCGTCAGGGCGGTGTTAATTTAAAGGACTCGTGGTGCGATATTGATGCAGGAGAGGTTTTTGTAAAAGGTATGCACATAAGTCCTTACGAAAAGGGTAATATATTTAACCGTGAGCCAACAAGAGTCAGAAAACTTCTGCTTCATAAAAGGGATATAAACCGTCTCATTGGCGTAATTAAACAACAAGGGCTGACTTTGATTCCGCTGTCGCTTTATTTTAAAGGTTCTTTAGTTAAGGTTCAGTTGGGTGTTTGCCGCGGTAAGAAGCTTTATGATAAGCGTGCTGATATAGCCAAAAAAACCGCCGAGCGTACCATTGAACGTGAAATGAAAGAACGTAATAAATATTAAATAAGGGGATGTAAAGGTTTCGACAGGGATTTTGAACTGTGATAAGCATGCAGCGTTACGGGAACGCTTTGAAAACCGAATTTTTAAAAATAACTGACAATAGAACAGTTGCTTTTGCAGCTTAATTAAGCTGCCGTCCGGTCGAGGAGTACCGCGGCTTCGGTTCGGGCGTCATTTAGCGGTGAACGTGAGTTTTGGAGGTCTCCGGCCAAAACCATGACAAGGAGATACCGAGTGTTACAGCCTGTTTATCGGCGGTGATATGAGGGAATTTGAAATGACAAACTAAGCATGTAGAAAGTTACAGGAATGAATTTTTGGACGCGGGTTCAATTCCCGCCATCTCCACCAAAGCCTTAAGAACGTACTGTTCTTAAGGCTTTTTTATTTTATCTGTTAATTTCCCAAAAACCGTGGCAAAATATTAGCGGGAGTTGATAAAATGTGTACTGCAATTACGCTTAAAACCAAAGATTTTTACTTTGGCAGGACGTTGGATAATGAGTTTTCTTATATTGAGCAGGTTACGGTAACACCGAGAAATTTTTTGCTCAGATTTAAGTGCGGAATTACACTGAAAAACCATTTTGCAATTATAGGTATGTCCTTTGTACAGAACGGTTATCCTCTTTATTATGATGCTGTAAACGAAGCAGGGCTTGCAATGGCTGGCTTAAGTTTCCCTGATAATGCTTATTATCGAAAACCGGTTGATACAAAAGAAAACATTGCTTATTTTGAACTTATTTTATGGGTGTTGGCACAGTGTAAAACAGTCAACGATGCACGGACTCTTTTCGAGAAAATTAATATTACCGATACACCATTCAGTGAGCAGTTGCCAATTGCACCGCTTCATTGGATGATAGCCGATTGTGACAGTTCGATTGTGGTTGAGTCAACACGTGACGGA
>JAZSCC010000078.1:0-2625 GCA_045602685.1 Acutalibacteraceae bacterium
GCTTCTGCGGCGGCTTCGGCTGATATGAGCAGTTGGGGCAATAAAGCGTTTTTCTGCTCAAATGCTGGGCCGATTTCATTTAAAGCGGGGATAATTTCACCGTCAATCAGTGTTAATGGGTCGGTGGTTTTTATAAGTTCAATAGTTGTCTCTCTGGCAGAATCTTTTAAGCCCTTTAAAATAGCGGTTTTAAGATTAATTATTTCATCGGTGGGCTTTTGTTCGATTAACCGGCCATTTTGAGCAAATGCAATATATTCGTTAAAGTTTTCGTCCTTGCAGTTAAGTGCGTTGAATGAATAGTATGCACCCATCATTAAATCGGAAAAAGGGTTCATAATGGCGGCATTTAATCCTGCTTGTAAAGCCATTGTGAAAAATGATGAGTTTATACGGTCTCGCTCAGGAAGACCAAACGAAATATTTGAAACGCCGAGGCTTAAGTTTACATTGTAGGTTTCTTTTATAAGTTTAATGGCATCTAATGTAACCTTAGCGCTCTCGGGGTTTGAAGAAACAGTCATTGCTAAGGGGTCAACGATAATGTTACTGCGGTCGATACCGTATTTTTCAGCCTCGACAATAATGGTGCCAACAATTTCGCATCTGCCTTGGGCAGTTTCGGGAATACCGTTTTCACCGATTGTAAGGGCAATTACAGCACCGCCGTATTTTTTTACTAACGGAAAAACTGAATTCATGCTGTCAAGTGTTCCCTGAACCGAGTTTACAAGAGGCTTGCCGTTGTAAACTCGCATTGCTTTTTCAAGGGCTGTAGCGTTAGAGGTATCTATTTGCAACGGACAATCGGTAACGCTTTGCAGTTCGAAAACAAGCTTTTCCAAAGCCTTTGCTTCATCTATTTCGGGTAAGCCGGCATTAACATCAAGCACCTTGACTCCACACTCAACCTGACGCAAACCTTCATTAAGAATAAAGTTGTAGTTTCCCTCGCGCAAGGCCTCTTTAATTTTCTTTTTACCGGTGGGATTAATACGTTCACCGATTAAAACCGTTTTATTTCCGAATTCAACCGTATGGGTGTAAGAGGAAATAACGGTTCTTTTTTTGACTTTACGTGTTTTTAAGGGGATAAGTTTAGTGTTGTTAACGGTTTCTTTTATATATTCCGGGGTTGTGCCACAGCATCCCCCAAGTATTGAGACACCGTTTTTTGCAATTTCCGTCATAATTTTGCCAAATTGCGGTGCAGAGATGCCGTAAACGGTTTTATTATTACTTATTGTAGGTAAACCGGCATTTGGGTTTACAATTATAGGCAAAGGACAAAGATTTAAATATTGATTGATAATCGGCAGCATTTTATCGGGACCGAATGAGCAGTTTAAGCCGATTGCGTCAACGCCCAAACCAACTAATGTTTGGATAACAGTATCCGGGTCAGCACCGGTCATTAATTTACCGTCCTCACCGTAGGCGTTTGTAACAAATATCGGCAAATCACTGTTTTCCTTTGCTGCCAAAACTGCCGCCTTGGTTTCATATAGGTCGTTCATGGTTTCGATGAGAATCAAGTCCACACCGCATTTTACACCGCATTTTACAACTTCGGCAAAGGTACTGACAGCCGTTTCAAAATCGAGGTCGCCTAACGGTTTTAAAAGACGTCCGGTAGGGCCTATATCAAGTGCAACGAAACTGTTTTCGAAAGTTTGGGTTGCATTTTTTGCACATTGTACCGCAGCATCTATGTATTTATCATAATCAGGGAATTTCAAAGGTGTAACACCAAAGGTGTTGCATTTAATAATGTTTGCACCGGCTTCAAGATATTTTTTGTGCAGAGAGGTGATAATGTCAGGGAGAGTAATACTCCATTCTGCCGGTTCTTCGCCGGATTTCAAGCCCTTTGCCTGTAACAAAGTGCCCATTCCGCCGTCAAAATATGCGCGTTGGTTATTAATAAAATCTAAAACGTTCATTATTTTCTCCCTGCAATAAATGTAACCGATTTTGTAGGTATCATAAGGTCGGCTTCGGTAAGAGTAATGCCGTCGGCATTTAAAAATTCTAAAATTTGCCTCTGTAATGATAACGGCAGGTTTCCGTAGCCGGGACTAAACCTAGCCTTTGTACTGTAAGGTAATAACGCCTGCACCGTGTCGCAGAGCGCTTCAACCAAAGCCGAAGCAACCGCATCGCAAAAAAATAAGTCAGTAGCTGATTTCACCGACGCTTGTCTTAATAATCGGTCTACACCGTGACCTAAGGTTACGGCAACGATAAAGGCAGTACTACAGCCGGCAAGATTTCGTGCTAAATCAGTGCTTTGAATTTCAATAAAATCAAAAGTCACCTTATTATCATTAATATTAACCGAAGTCTCGCGAAAGGTGTATTTACATTCGGCCGATTTGAGTAATAATTCTTCAAATACCGAGGCTTTAGTTAAGGTTTCACTGTCATCAGCACCCAAAAGACGAATTTTCAATTCTCTCGGTTCAATTTTCAAAAGTGATTTATCTATAGTTTTCATTTTACTATCGACTTGATATTATTTTTGATTTTTTCGGCAACTTCAGGCTTGTTCATTGAATAAACGTGTACAGCCTTTACTCCGTTGGCAAAAAGGACGACAATTTGCTCGGTGGCATAGGCAATACC
>JAZSCC010000079.1:0-14190 GCA_045602685.1 Acutalibacteraceae bacterium
CTTGCATCTTGTCGATCTTTTTCGGCCTCGCGTGTGGCTGCTTCAAGCGTCGCAACAACACGTTCAAATCGTGTATCTTCATCCGAAATAAGATTTCTTGCCAAGTCTACGGTTGTCTTATCTAACCCCAATTTTTCGGAAATTGCAAAAGCGTTAGACCTGCCCGGAAGCCCGATATTAAGTTTATAGGTAGGCTTCAGCGATTGCACGTCAAACTCACAACTTGCGTTGCATACTCCTTTGGTTTCAAGTGCATACGCTTTTAACTCGGCATAATGAGTAGTTGCGGCAATTTTTGCGCTTTTTTCACGCAATTTCATCAAAATTGCCTGAGCCAACGCCGCACCCTCAATCGGGTCGGTACCTGCTCCGAGTTCATCAATAAGAACGAGCGATTGCTCATTTGCAACCGACATAATATCAATAATCCGTTTCATATGTGATGAAAAGGTAGACAACGATTGCTCAATGCTTTGTTCATCACCGATATCGGCTAAAACATTTTTAAAAACCGATATTTGACTGCCGTCGGACACCGGCAGCATCAGTCCGCACATTGCCATCAAGGTCAACAATCCTACCGTTTTTATAGAAACGGTTTTACCGCCGGTATTAGGGCCGGTAATTATAAGGGTGTCGTACTCTAATCCTAACGAAACGGTTATCGGAACAACCGTTTTTTTGTCAAGCAAAGGGTGACGGGCGTTTTTGAGATAGATTTTACCCTCTTGGTTTAAATCAGGCTTACAAGCACGCATAGAAAATGCCAATGATGCCTTGGCAAAAATCAAGCACAGTTTAACAGTTGCCTCATAAGATACGGCAATATTAGGCGCAAAACCTGCAACCTCACCCGAAAGTTCTGCTAAAATACGGTCAATTTCCTCTTTTTCCTTTATTTTCAGTTCTCTGATTTCGTTGTTTATTTCAACAACCGCCATCGGCTCAATGAATAACGTAGCACCTGAGCCAGAGGTATCGTGCAAAAGTCCCGGCACCTCGTTTCGACTGTCTGCTCTGACAGGCACTACAAATCGGCCGTCACGCTGGGTAATAATAGCGTCCTGCAAAAACTTAGAGGTACTGCTTGAACGTATCATTTTTTCAAGTCGGTCACGGACATTTAATTCGCTTGAATGTATCTTTCTGCGAATGTCTTTTAATTTTAAAGAGGCGTTATCATCCATCTCATCCTCAGAACGAATTGACGTAGTAATTCTGTCCTCAAAATAACGATTTGGCACTAAAGCATCAAAATACTTTGCAATAAATGGCGAATCTGTGTTTTCACAGTGGGCACGCCACTCCTTTAATGAGCGTATAATCCTTAAAACCTCGGCAATATCAAGAAGCTCACGCATTGACAAGACTCCGCCGTTTTTAGCTCTGGCTAACGGATTTGCAACGTTTTTTGCATTTCCAAACGACGGCGAGCCAAAGCCTGCCGACAATTTAAACGCATCGTCAGTTTCATTTAATAACATTTCTACTTTTTTAAAATCCGTCTCGGGCTGTAAGGACAACGCCAACTCCTTCGCATCGTCCATAGCAGCACAAGAGGAAAGCATTTTTAAAACCTTGTCAAGTTCTAACGCTTCAAAATAGTGTGATGTGTTCATTGTATCTCCCAAAAACTTACAGCCTGATTTCAAGACTGTGAAGAAAATCCAGTGTTTTAAATCTTCGCTCAGTTTGAGCTAATAAATACCGTTCAGTCACAAAACTTAAATATTTTGCATTTTCAGGGGGCAATGTAAACGAATAAAGCTTTGAAAACTCCGAATACACAATATGCCTCATTGCAGCGAAGGTGGTCTTGTCCAACTCCAGAAACGAGCCTGGCACCGCCACGGTACTTTTACACCCATTACAAAGCATATCACCGCCACTCAAATCTAACCACATTGGAAAATTTCGGTCGGTACCGCAATCCCTGCAACCAACCAAATCAGGCATAAAGCCTGCAATTACCATAAGCCGCAACTCAGTCAGCGCCTTAATAGCATAAATATTCATTTTGCCTTTTTCTATGTAATGTAACGAATTCAAGGCAAGGCGTAAAAAATCCTCGCCCTCTACCTCATAGGGCACCAGCACCTGACACAGTTCACAGATGTATTGTGCCAAACTCAATTTTTCAATATCGGTACGTATATCGAAAAAAACGTCAATCGCCTCAGCCTCGGTTATGCGATAAGTATCCTTTGTTTGCGTAATGCACAAATGCGAAAATGACAGCAGTGCCGTCGAAGCAGCATTTTTTGATTTCGGTTTTCTCGCACCGCTGACAAAAGCACTGATTAACCCCTTGTCCCTTGTCAGTGCGACCACTACACGGTCGCTTTCACCGACATTATTCTCTTTTATTATCAGTCCGTCGGTTGTAAACTTCAATACCGTCCTGCTCCTTTTTCACAGAATTTCGGCAATACTGAAGATAGTCCTCAACGCTGCCGCTTAAAATGAATTTATCCCAAAAAACATCCTCTGTCATATTAACGGCCTCCGAATAACTTTGTAAAATTATTTTATGCCAGAGACCCTCAAATATGGTTGTTATTTATTGTCAAGACCGAATGAACGAATAAGTCCATCACGATTACGCCAGTCTTCTTTAACCTTAACCCACAGTTTTAAATTACACTTACAACCGAAAAACGCTTCAATATCTTGACGCGCTAAGGTGCCGATTTTTTTCAAACAAGCACCGCCCTTGCCGATTATAATACCCTTGTGAGAATCGCGCTCACAGTAAATTATTGCCTCGGCTTCAATAATCGGCTCACCCTCTCTGGTGTCACGCTCGAAAAAGCGTTCCAACCCTACTGCGACACCGTGTGGAATTTCCTTGTCAAGCAAATGAAGCATTTTTTCACGGATAAGCTCTGTAACCATTACGCTGTCGGCTTGGTCGGTAACCTCATCCGAGCCAAAAAAGTGGGGTGATTCCTTGGCGTACTTCAACAGCTCGTCCACCAATGTTTCAACACCGTCACCCGTTTCGGCAGAAACGGGGATAACTGCCTCAAAATCATAAAGATTTTTGTAGGCGGAAATAACCTCGAGCAGGTCGCTTTTATCTACAACCAAATCTATTTTGTTTATACAAAGAATTGCTTTTAAGTGACGGTTTTTAATTTCATCAATCAAGGCCGTTTCAGCCTTGGGCATATCATTAATGTCAAGCTTGAATTTTGGTTTTGCTTCGACAACCAACATTACCACATCAACATCGGACAAGCCCTGCGACACCGAATCCATCATTTTTTCGCCCAATTTATTCTTAGGCTTATGAAAACCCGGTGTGTCAATATAGACAATTTGTGTGTCACTTAAAGTTTTTACACCCATTATGCGAGTGCGGGTAGTCTGAGGCTTGTTAGACACAATGGCAACCTTTTGCCCTAAAATTTTGTTAAGTAATGACGATTTCCCGACATTAGGACGTCCGACAATAGCCACAAAGGCTGATTTTTGATTCTGCATTTTTAATTCCTCAATTAATAAAAAATACTTCTCTTGACAGTCCCATTTGTAACAAAACCGCCTCTTCCTTTTCACGCATGGCTTCGGCCTCTAATCCGCCGTTAACATGGTCATATCCCAATAAATGCAACATTGAATGTACCGTCAAAAAAGCAACCTCGCGTTGTAAAGTGTGACCGTATTGGTTTGCCTGAGCCACAGCACGTTCTAAAGAAATCACAACATCCCCAAGCATTTTCGCACCGGTCTCGGGATTGGTATCATACACACCATTTTCGCCCAGAGGGAACGACAAGACGTCGGTTGAACGGTCAATGTTACGGAACTGCTTGTTCAACACATGTATTTGTTCATTATCAACAAAACTAACCTCAACCTCGGCAGAGCCCTGAAATTTCTCGGTTTTTAATACCGCAACACAGGCACGACGGACCAGCATTCTTATTCCGGTCGGAATTTTAACCTTTTTCTGTTTATTGGTTATTGTAACCTTTACCTTTTCTTTATCCATTTTATTTTCCTCGTTGTTTCTTTTCCTCATAACGCTCATATGCCTTAATTATCTGCTGAACAAGTCGGTGACGGACAACATCACGCTCATTAAATTTGCAAATTGCTATGCCGTCAACATCCTTTAAAATGTTCAACACCTCTTTTAATCCGGACCTCTTGCCGTCAGGCAGGTCAATCTGGGTAATATCACCGGTGACAACCGCTTTGGAGTTAAAACCGAGACGGGTTAAGAACATCTTCATCTGTTCACTTGTGGTGTTCTGCGCTTCATCCAAAATAATAAAACTGTCATCCAGGGTACGACCGCGCATATATGCCAAAGGTGCCACCTCAATATCTCCGCGTTCCTGACATTTTTGAAAATTTTCGGCACCCAACATATCGAAAAGCGCATCGTAAAGCGGCCGCAAATACGGATCAACCTTTTGTTGAAGGTCACCGGGCAAAAATCCCAGTTTCTCGCCGGCTTCAACTGCAGGACGGGTAAGAATTATACGGTTAACCGTTTTTGCTCTGAAAGCCGCCACCGCCATTGCCACGGCCAAATATGTTTTTCCTGTGCCGGCAGGACCGACACCTATGGTCACAGTGTTGTCACGGATAGCCTCTACATATTTCTTTTGGCCTATAGTTTTTGGCTTTATAGGTTTGCCTTTTGAGGTAATACAGATGCAATCAGTATCACTCAGGCGTTCAATTCCCTTGTCATCTTTGTCAGCAGCAAGCGACATAATATAACGAATGTTTTGCTCTGTTAATGTTTCTCCTCTACTAATGAGCGAAAGCAAGCCGTTAATAGTACGTACCGCACCGTCAACCCCCTCCGGCTCACCCGAGACCTTAATTTCACCCGACCTCAAAGTAACCGTCACAGAAAACTCTCGTTCAATAAGTCGGATGTTTTCATCCAAATTCCCAAACAGTCCGTATACATATTCAACACGTTCTATGTTAATTGTTTGTTCTGTCGCCATTTTCACACTGCCTTTTATTTATTTTCCTTTGCAAAAACCATATACTAATTCATTATTTATTTTACATTATTTTTAATCTAAAATCAACAATAAATCCTTTTTTGCAATATTTTCGCGCAATTTATATGTGGCTTTCAATTTTAAACCATTGTCATTAAACAAAACCTCAACATCACGGCTTAAAATTTCGGCATCTTTAAACTCTTCCTGCTCCTTTTTTTCAAGTTCTTTTAATGCAATAGCCTCAGCCTCGGCTGAGGTTATCGTATACTCCTCAATTTCAGTTTTATAAAAGTATGTTTCGGTGATTTTTACAGGTAAATACATCTCGCCGTTTTGATATTTTATTTCAACCTGCTCGGTCTCATACGGCCTTTCTATACTACCTAAATAAAGCGGTATATTAATCCCAAACACCGAAAAAACCCGTCTCACCAAAGGCTTATTGGCCCGTACGGTTCTTTGCTGTATAAAAGGCAAAAAAAATTCGATTTCGCGCACAGTTTCGGCAATAACCTCGCCAGCTGAATGTCCGAATTTATAAGTGCCGTCTTTATACTCCGTTACACCCGACACTAATAAGTCACCTTTTTTTACTGTCTGTCCCAGCTTTACGACAATAGTGCCTGATGTAACCCCAAATTTAGTTATTACACCGTCACGCTCAGCTATTAAATTACAGTCCTCCTCGGGAGGATTTTTATTACCCAACGCCTCCGAAATATTGACGGTTGCCCTAACCCCCTCAATATTTACCGCCGCCCACGAAATTTCAGGTATTTTTAAAGCTAAGCGAGTACGTAAATCACCGACATCAAGGCTTCCTTTAAACCGTCCCTCATAAAGACCTAACTCTCGGCAAGCGGCAATAATCTCGGCATCGGTCAATTTTTCGGTTCCAACAACACGGATATTCCATACAAAGCCGGATAAAAACACAAGTGTAGAAATATACAATACCAATCCTGCCGCAAATCCTACTCTAAACCTATAACGGTGTACCTTAAATGGCAGTCCGTGCCGCGACAGCACCTTGGTAAAAACGCGGTTTTTCATCCTGTACTGACGAATTTTAAGGTAATCCTTTTTTAAAATACAAGCCGTAAGACAGTCGCCTTTCCGCTCAATTCCCCAGACCGCCACTCCGTTCAACGCCAATTGATTAAGCAGTCTTTCGGGAAAGTCGCCTCGAATTGAAAACCGTACAAAGCCGAAAAACAATCTCAAAATCTCAATTATCATTGTTACCGTTCCTCACTTGAAATTCAATGTTTTGCAGCTTGCCTCTGATTTGTGCAGAGTTTTCGGTAAAAGAAGCAATGTGCAAGCCTTGGCCATAAAAAACAACCGCTCCGCCCTGAATGCTTAATTTAATTCGGTCATCATAATAATCCACAACGCCGCGACAACCATCAACCGACGCTTCCCGGTTTGAACAAAGATTTATCACCGGGCCGGTAAGTTCGGGCAAGCTTTCAAACAATCTTAATTTCGGTTTTTGCGTTTTCATATCGGGTTTAAGTTTTTTAGCCATATTCACTCACCTTAATTATTTGTAGTATCTATTTTATTAATTTGTCGGTGTATTCATTCTTAGAATGTAGCATATATTCTACTAAAAGGCGGTGGTTGTCAGTGATAGGTTTAACTCTCAAGCTAAAGAAAGCCGCTTTAATATCAGCAGCCGTCAGCAGTACGGCCTTGATTTTAATATTCTCCTGTGAAATTCGACAAGGCGTGCAATTGGGGTTATCACTTTGTGTCACCTCGGTCATACCATCACTTTTTTTGTTTACTGCGGCAGCGATTTTTATTGTTAATAGCGGAGCCGGTCAGATTTTAGGACGTATTCTTTCCCCCGTCATCCGTCCGCTTTTAGGTCTCACAGCAGAACAAGGCTCGGTTTTTTTGATGTCCTGTGTGGCAGGTTATCCTGTAGGTGCAAAACTTTTAGACACGCTTTACTGTAACGGCAAAATATCCCGCACTGTTGCGCTTAAAATGTTAACTTTTGGTGTAAACGCCGGCCCTGCTTTCATAATATCGACGATTGGCGAAGGCTTTTTAAAAAGCCGAAACGACGGTATACGGTTACTTATTTGCCACCTTTTAGCCACTGTTATAATAGCCTCGGTTGTACGGTTCTTACCCGACCGCTTGTTTTCTGACAACAAAGTTTCAATAATAAAGACCGCTCCTGAAAAGGAACGGTCTGCAATAAGTGATATTTTTGTATTAAGCGTTGCCAATGCAGGCAAAACAATGCTTTCGGTAACGGTATTTATTGTGTTTTTTGCCGGTGTAGGCAGTATGCTTTCGTCTCTAAGCCTTTACGGTTCCGAAACTATCATTTCTCTGCTCGAGGTCACTGCCGGTCTTTCCAAAACCACCCGTAGCCAGCTTCCCTTTGCAGCATTTTTATTGGGATTTGGCGGAATTTCGGTGATTTTCCAAGTTATTTCCTCAGCAGAAAACTTAAAGCCGAAATTTGCTCTCGTGCTTTTTTCCCGACTTGTCCACGGCGTTATTTCGGTCGCTTTAATAAAAGCAACCGAAGTGTTATTCCCTCGAAACCTCCCTGCCGGAGCTTTTAATCTGCAGCCAAGCTCGGCTGACTTGAACACACATCCTGTTGCCACATTGAGTTTGATTCTGCTTTGCACCGTAATGCTGTGGTTTTTAAACAACACAGGCATGCAAAATAGCCGAACATTAAATTATAACAAAAAAGCCACCTAACACATTAGGTGGCTTTGGTGGACGCTGGGGGACTCGAACCCTCGACCGCCCGCACGTCAAGCGGGTGCTCTACCAGCTGAGCTAAACGTCCGAAACAAACTTGCAAGGGTAATTATATACAATTACCTCAAGAATGTCAAGTGTTATTTTAAATATACGTATTTTGAGTTTCAAGCAGCAATCGGAAGAAGTTTTATCTCCTTTTGATTGCTGTTATATTAACTGTTTATAAATTTCATTTCGGCGAAGGCCGGTTGCATTGGCTGCATTTTTAGCCGCAGCTGTGGGGCTCATGCCGTTTTCTATAAATTCTTTGGCCATTCTAACGGCCTGCTCTAAGGTGTATTCCTTTTCCGCTGTTTCTTCAATTGCACCCGAAACAATCAACACGTACTCACCCTTAGCGCCAATGTCAGAATACTTTTCCGACGCTTCTTTTAATGTGGTGCACTCGCAGGTTTCGTGCATTTTTGTAAGCTCTTTCACCAATGCAATTTCCCGGTCACCGAAAATCTTATACAAATCAACTAAGGTGTTAGATAATTTATGAGGTGCTTCGTAAAAAATAAGGGTGCGGTCATCTGACTTTATTCTGGCCAAATGCTCACGTCTTCGGTTTTTATCTACCGACAAAAAGCCCTCAAAGCAAAATCGGCCCGACGGCATTCCAGAAATAGCAAGTGCGGTAATTAATGCGCTTGGTCCGGGAACCGATTCAACCTCTAATCCTTTTTCTCTGCAATAACGTACCAAATCCTCACCGGGGTCAGAGATTGCCGGCATACCCGCGTCAGTCACAATCGCACAACTTTCCCCTGCCGAAATCCTTTGGGCAATTTCTTCACGGCGGGCAATTTTATTGTGCTCATGATAACTTATCATAGGTTTTTTTATACAGAAATGATTAAGTAATTTCACCGACACGCGTGTATCCTCGGCGGCAATAAAATCAACCTTTTCGAGTGTTTCAACTGCTCTGGGACTAAAGTCGCCTAAATTCCCTATGGGTGTGCCAACAACATAAAGTTTTCCACTCATTTATTAGCCCTCTTTTTTTATAATCTCAAATTTCACGACCGTGATTTTCTTTATAGTCACCGTAAATTGTCATTATTTCATCGGTTAACACTCCGTCTTTTTCAATATACAAAGGCGGCATAATTATCAATCCACTTTTACCGCCGACCTTGCCCTCAACCAACACAAGCCAAGCCTCCTTGCCCTCACGCTGAATAACTTCACGTAAAACTTTAGGCTCAATCCCGTTAGCTCTCATTTGAGAAAAAACATCGGTCAAACGTTCAGGACGGTGGCAAACACAAAGTCTGCCGCCGAATTTTAGTAAATATTTTGCTGCCTTGACTATGTCACTGAAAACGCACTTTACTTCGTGACGGGCAATCCGTTCGGCCTCACTTAAATTCTGACTTCCCGCACCCAAGGCCTTATATGGCGGGTTGCAGGTGACTAAATCAAATTCTCCCGAAGGCAAAACCGTCTTAATCTCTTTCAAATCGGCGTTATGCACGTTAAATACGCCATCAAGACCGTTAAGTTCAATGTTTCTTTCGGCAATTTCAGAGGCGGCGGTTTGAATTTCAACCCCACTTACTCTTTCAGCCGAACCGTTTTTAAGTAACAACAGCGGAATGATTCCGCAACCTGTACCCAAATCACAGGCGTTTTGGGACGATTTCTTGCCCGCAAAATCGGCAAGCAAAACGGCATCGGTGCCGAAGGTATGCTCATCACTCACAAATATACTGAACTTCCCTAACGGTTCTTTTCTCAAATCGGCCATTACTTGCGACTCCATTTAGTGCCTTCGCGGGTATCCTCTAAAACAATACCCATATCACTTAACTGCTGGCGGATTGCATCTGCCTTTTGGAAGTCTTTAGCCTTTTTAGCAGCTGTACGCTCGGCAATTAATTCCTCAATTTCCGAGTCTATACTGTCATCTTTTTGCACGTACAAAAGACCTAAAACC
Organism: Acutalibacteraceae bacterium; assembly: GCA_045602685.1. Lineage (GTDB taxonomy): Bacteria > Bacillota > Clostridia > Oscillospirales > Acutalibacteraceae > UMGS172. Next base: position 9,703 of record JAZSCC010000079.1, read on the forward strand.
CGGCAAAGTTCATTGAACGCCTTTAAGCAAGCCTCCAACGTTTCTTTGCCGACGTTTTCAGCAACCAATTTATTGATATCGCGTACCATCTGGAACACTTCACCCAAAGCATCGGCAGTATTAAGGTCATCATCCATAGCCTCTATGAATTTTTGTTTGTATTCTTCCAAGAATGCCGGAACTTCTCCGCCACTTTCAGCGTGACTGATTGCGAACTTGAGTCCCTCGCGGCAACGGTAGAGACGGTCGAGCGAATTTTTGGCCTGCTCGATAATATCAACCGAATAGTTGATAGGGCTGCGATAATGAGAAGAAATCATAATATAACGAATCGGCTCATAACCGAAATTTTCAGCAACCTCGCGAACGGTAAAGAAGTTGTTTAAAGACTTCGACATCTTACGGTTGTCTACATTGATGTAGCCGTTGTGCATCCAGTAATGTGCGAAATCGCAACCGTTGGCGCACTCAGACTGTGCAATCTCGTTTTCATGGTGCGGGAAAATCAAATCCTGACCGCCACAGTGAATATCGATAGTCTTACCCAAAAATCTACCTGCCATTGCCGAACATTCAATATGCCAGCCCGGTCTGCCGTTACCCCAAGGCGACTCCCAATACGGCTCACCCGGTTTTGCACCTTTCCAAAGGCAAAAATCCATCGGGTCTTCTTTAATATCAGTAACGTCGATACGTGCACCTGCCTCCAAATCCTCAAGCGGTTGATGTGAAAGCTTGCCGTACTCATCAAATTTCTTTGCACAGAAATAAACGTCGCCGTTAGAAGGATAAGCAAAGCCCTTTTCAATAAGTTCGGTAATAATGCCGATAATGGCGTCAATATTCTCGGTTGCCCTCGGATGAACGGTGGCCTCGCGAATATTCATGCCCTTAGCATCAACCCAAAACTCCTTAATATATCTTTCGGCAACCTCGGGTACGGTAATGCCCTCCTCATTTGCCTTTTTGATGAGTTTATCATCAATATCGGTAAAGTTCTGAACAAATCGAACGTCAAGTCCACGCCACTCCAAATATCTGCGCAAAACATCAAAAACGCAAAGCGGTCTTGCATTACCAATGTGGATATAGTTATAAACGGTAGGTCCGCAGGCGTAAATCTTAACCTGCCCCTCATCTACTGTTTTAAGTTCCTCTTTTGTACGGGTTAAAGTGTTATAAATTTTCATTTCTCATTACCTCATAATTTATTTTGATAATTTGGAAAGTTGTTCGGTCAGCTTGGTTATTTTCTCGTTCATTTCATTTAACTGCTGTGCTACAGGGTCGGGTATATTAACCTGGTCAAGCGGGGCAATTTTCTTACCGTCCTGCCTTACAATTTTTGCCGGCACGCCGACAACTGTGCAATTAGGCGGAACCTCCGCCAACACAACGGCACCTGCCGCAATACGTGAGTTGTCCCCAACCTTAAACGGACCTAATACCTTAGCACCGCTGCAAATCATAACGTTATTGCCAATAGTCGGGTGACGCTTACCGACATCTTTACCCGTACCACCCAAGGTAACGCCCTGATAAATCAGTACATCATCACCGATTTCGGCAGTCTCACCGATAACCACACCGTGTCCGTGGTCGATAACCAAACGGTGACCGATTGTAGCACCTGGGTGAATTTCAATGCCGGTTTTCCGTGCCGCCGACTGTGACAGCAATCTTGCCCAAAACTTCATATTATGCCGAAATAACCAATGTGCCAGACGGTAATATCTTAACGCTCTGACACCGGGATACAAAAAGAATATTTCCAACGAACTTCTTGCCGCAGGGTCGCGTTCTTTGACAGCCCTGATGTCCTCTCTTGTTCTCTTAAACAAAACATTTCCTCCAAACAGAAATAATTTTAATAAAACAAAACGCCTTCGAAAGCCTTTGTTGGCTTCCGAACGCGTTGTTAACGCGGTTCCACTTCGAAATTATACTCAATCGGTCACAAAACCGTCAAGGCTTTAACGGACCTTACCCGTGCAGAGATACTGTTGTTTCCCCCTGCCTGCTTTTCGGGCGCATTCACCGTATTTAAAACCCGACACCGTTTCAGTCAATGCAGTGCCGTCCCTGTTGTTTTAAAGCGCTACAGCTACTATTCCCAAATTAACGCATTTGATATTTCAATGTTTTAATACATTATATCATAATTTTAAAATTTGTCTACTGTTTTTTATTGTTTTTTAAAATACTGCCATTTATTATGCATTATTCACGTCATTGTTTGTGATATCAGATTCACATTCAAATGAATTAGCCTTAACCTGAGCCAGCTTTTTCTCAAGACCTCCCAACCAAACGCTCAAAACAATCATACGTGCAGCAGATGCGGCGGTAATAGCCAAAGATATACCGCTTGCTCCCAACACGCCGATTGCACTGATAACACCTAAAACCATAAGCCAATTTTTAACTGTGCTTAAACACTCAAGATTATTAGTACCGTTAGTCGCTGAAGCCTCAAACGATTTAGCACACTTGCGCAAAGCGCGGACATAGAATATGTTATAAATAGCAATCCAAACTGCTGCTACCGCTAATATCACAGTAACAATTATAAGTATAAAATTCAAATCTATTATCTGGTTTGCGGAAATTCCCAATGTTGAAAGAAGATAATCTATCTCAACAAGGCTCGCACCTGCCGACTCCATAAATTTATCAATCGGCATAACATCAAACTGTACAACAGATAAACCTATAATCAACAATATGCTTGTGACCGCCAAAACACCGAAAGCAACCCAATTTAAAACCCATTCAACGGTTGTGATAATCCTCATGCCTTTAAAATAACCGCCGAGTTTAGTTAAACCGTCATCACGTTTAGCGGCAGAATACAAAAGCCAAACGATAATCATTGCGGCAAGCTGAATAACGGGAAGCGAGCCAAACAATAACGAACCTCCTGCCTCTACCGAAAGTAGAATGGCAAACACCAGGAACAAATTAGATGAAAATGCCTTGGTTATTGTTTCGACAACACCAGTGTTCGATTTTACATTTCCGCTTTCGTCTAATTCAGCGCCGCAGACGCTGCAAAACTTAAAGCAGTCATCTACCTGAGCTCCGCATTTTTTACAAAACATACCATTACCTCCTCAACAAATTTTTATTATTGATTAATATAAATTTAAAACACAATTATTTCGATGGGTCGACAAACTCAAAACTGTCTTTCATATAAATTACACCCGAAATAACTGCAACAACGGTCGATACCCACAACAAAACACAATAAACGATATACAACACATTTATAATATTTGCTGCAATGTCCCACGAAAGATTAAACAACGGCAAAATCGACTCGGCAAAATACAACAATGCAATACCGAAAAGAAACGCAATCATCTGAGAAACCGATTTAACCTTGCCCCACATATTTGCAGGGATTACCTTTTTAACCTCGGACGAAACGGCAACAAGACGGAGAGATGCAATCATAAACTCACGGAAAAGCACGATAAAGAGTACCCAGGCAATCCCCCAACCAAAGCCCTTTGCCAAGAAAGCGAGAAAAGCGGCGGTGGTTAACATTTTATCTGCCAACGGGTCTAAAAATTTACCAAAGTTGGTAACAATACCGCGGGCACGAGCAATATTGCCGTCCAAGAAATCAGTGAACGATGCGGCGGCAAACAACACAAGCGCGACAAGATAATGGTGCGGGAAATTAATCAGCATTGCCGCCATAAAAAGCGGTGTCATAATGATTCTTGCAACGGTTAATTGGTTTGGTAAATTCATACTTTTTTCTCCTTTATTCCATTTCGCCGAGTAAGTCATACTCAAGCGAATCGGTTATTCTTACATTAACAAAAGTTCCTATTTCCTGAGGCTCGGTAACGGTGAAGAACACCTTACCGTCAATTTCGGGTGCATCGGCACGAGTTCTGCCAAAGTAACACTTAATATAATCGTCATACCCCTCAATCAATACCTCTTGCAAAGTGCCATACTTTGCCTCGTTTTTCTCATTTACAATACGAAGCTGGTCATTCATAATGATTTCAGCGCGGTCAACCCTTACTTGCCCATCAATTTGGTCAGTTAAGAGAGCTGCAGGCGTCCCCTCTTCTTCCGAATAAGCAAAACAACCCAAACGGTCAAACCTTACAGTATTTACAAACTCGCACAGTTCCTCGAACTGCTCCTCTGTTTCACCGGGAAAGCCGGTAATCATGGTTGTACGAAGTGTAATATCAGGAATTTTTGTGCGAATTTTATCAATCAGCACCTCTAAACTTCTGCGGTTGCCTTTACGATTCATTCGTTTGAGCACGTCGCCGTTACAATGCTGTAAAGGAATATCGAGATAATTAACGATTTTTCCTTCTTTAGCCATTATATCAAGCAATTCGTCGGTAATTCTGTCGGGATAGGTGTAAAGTGTTCTTATCCACTTTAGTTCCTCTATTTTACAAAGTTCTTTAAGCAATTCTGCGAGGGCGGATTTTCCGTATATATCCTCAC
>JAZSCC010000080.1:0-5864 GCA_045602685.1 Acutalibacteraceae bacterium
ACTCTTCTGCTCCTCTGCTGTAATACCGGTTGCGGCATTAGCAGAAACAACAGAAGCAAAAACAAGAGCAATTCCAATAATTAATGAAATGACTTTTTTCATCACATAATTCTCCTAAAGTATTATATTTATATTATATATTTTACCACAAAACAATATAAAGTCAACATTGTTTTGAAATATATTTTTTCTTCAAATATAAACTGTGTTTAAAAACAAAAAATGGTCCTCACGTCTAGCATGAGGGCCATTTGCAAAATACTATATTATTTTGTTAATTCCTCGAGAATTGTGATATATCCGTCATCCTCAGGCTGACTCTTAGAGAAAGATTCTAAAATGCTATCTGCGGGACTCTTATCCTTACCATCGTCACCCAAACCGGTAGCAACAACGATAATACGCATCTCGTCTTCCATCATCGGGTCAAGCTGAGCACCCCAAATAATGGTCGCATCGGGATGAGCCATATCGGAAATAATTGTAGAAGCCTGTTCAACCTCTTCAAGACCGATATCTTCAGAACCGATAATACTGATGATAACGCCACGGGCATTTTCCATATTTGTTTCAATAAGAGGACTGTGAATAGCCTTCTGAGCTGCAAGCTCAGCTTTATCACGGCCGTTAGCAATACCAACGCCCATGTGAGCATATCCGGCATCCTTCATAACTGCGGTAACGTCAGCAAAGTCAAGGTTAACCATTGAGGTAACATTGATAAGTTCAGAAATACTCTGAACGCCCTGACGGAGAACGTCATCAGCAATTTCAAAAGCATTCTTTAAGGTTATTTTCTGCTCAGAGACAAACTTAAGTCTTTCGTTAGGAATAACAATAAGACTATCAACCTGTTCACGAAGAGCAGCAATACCTGCTTCAGCCTGGTCCATTCTCTTTCTGCCTTCAAAAGCAAAAGGTTTAGTAACAATACCAACAGTTAAAATTCCAAGCTCTTTAGCAATTTGAGCTACAACAGGAGCAGCACCGGTACCTGTACCGCCGCCCATACCGGCAGCAATAAAGACCATATCTGCACTGCGAAGTGCTGCAGCTATTTCGTCCTTGGACTCCTGTGCAGCATTTTCACCCTTATCGGGAGATGCGCCTGCGCCCTGACCTTTAGTTAATTTTTCACCTATCTGAATTTTATGAGTTGCCTTAGAAAGCAAAAGTGCTGCCTTATCGGTATTAATTGCAATAAACTCTACACCGCGGACACCAGCATCAACCATACGGTTAACTGCATTGCCGCCGCCTCCGCCGACACCGACTACTTTAATTTGTACTACATCAGCAGTTGCGTTATCAATTTCGAATGCCATTTTTATCATCCTTCCGATTTTTATGTATAAATACTCCCATTTATAGTATTCCGTGGTCAATTGTACCACGTATTTTATAAAATTGCAATACTAAATATTGAAAAAAATCAAAAATATAGTATTTTTTTTACAATTTAACCGCAATATCTTGAATTATTTGATATATTCCGATATATCTTCATACTTTAAGATTGCCTCTTTTTTATCTGCTGAATAATCTTTCAAAGAGATACTTGCCGAAGCCTCTTGGTCAACCGACGGATACATTGAAGCAAGATGAGTCATTTTCTCGCTCAAATTGCTGTATGTACCTAAGTAAACCAAAACTCTGTTATCTATTGCAAAGCTAATGTCAACCAAACTGCTAATGTTTATATAAGACAAATTAAACCCCTTTGACGCAGCAATAGACATTATATCATTTAAAATATCTCTTTGTTGTTTATCACTGAATTTTAATTTAACGCCCTGGGCCAAATTTTCGGTTTTAATTCCGCGAATTTTTAAAAGATTATCTTGATTTTCTGTTGAATTTTTCAAAATCTTAAAGCTTTCATCGGCAATAAAATTATCGGTGTCGGTTAAAATACAATATTTTTCGCTCACCGGTTCTACCCTAATGCTTACAGTGTTGGGAAACAATTTTATAATCTCTGCTTCCTTAATATATGGTAAGGACTTTACAATCCTTGCTTCTATATCAGATTTAGACATTATAAACAGATTATCACCATTCATAATACCCGAAGCATAAATAATTTCATCAGAAGAGTATATACTGCTACCTCTAACCTTAACAGTATCAACCTTAAATAGAACAGTTATAAGCAAAACCAAAGAAACCGCCAAAATTAACGTTATCAATAGAACGGCAATAATTATTGCCCGTAGCCTTGAGTTCCTTTTTTTCATTTTTTTGATAGGCTTGCTTTTCTTTTCAAAATACTCTACCTTCATTTTACATCCTCATATTAACATTTTGCTAAATTAATAATGATTTCGGCAATTCTGCGGTCGGCATCGGCAATCGCTGTGGCTTCAGCGGCTTTTGACATTGCATCCAATAGGTTACGGTTACCTAAAAGTTGTTTTACAGTATCCAAAAGTACTTGACCGTTAAGGTCCTTTTCCTCTATCAATTCGGCCGCATTAATCTTTTTAAGAGACATAGCATTATGAAATTGATGGTTTTCGGCAACAAAAGGCGAAGGAATAAGAATTGACGGCTTCTTACAAACCTGCAATTCATTTACCGTCATTGCACCTGCACGACTTATAACAACATCAGCCGCCGCCATCATAACGTCCATATTATCAATATATTCAAATATTCTAACGTTCTTATCGTTTTCGGTATAGCCGAATTCTTCTGCCCTTTTTAAAAAACACTTATATGCAGATTTACCGGTACCGTGAATATGAATAAATTCCCGCGCATTAATATTGTATCTCATAACCTCGAGCACCGATTCATTAATTGCACGTGCGCCAAGACTTCCGCCAAATGACAGTAGAACCTTTGCATCATCGGGAATCTGAAGCTTTTCCCTGGCTTCCCACTTAGTAATTGCAGTTAATGATTGTCTGATAGGGTTACCGGTAACAACAGCAGGATTCTTCGGTTTCAGATTTTTCAATGCATCCTCCATTGCAACCATTACAACATCAACTACCGGTGCTAACATTTTTATGGTTACTCCCGGATAAGCATTTGCTTCATGAACGGCGGTCTTTATACCTAATTTTGCCGCTTCTCTTAAAACCGGACCACAAACGTATCCACCCGTACCGACAACAACATCGGGATTTAATTGTTTCAGGATTTTTCTTGATGCAAATGACGAAATAACCACTTTGCAGGCAGCACTTAAATTACGTCCTATGTTTTTTAATGTAAGTTTTCTTTGAAAACCGGCAACATCAATAGTATAAAAATCATAGCCGGCCAGAGGCACAAGGCGGCTCTCCATTCCCTTTGCCGTGCCGATAAAAGATATTCTACAGTTTTTATCCACCTGCTTTAAATATCCTGCAACAGCAATAGCCGGATTAATATGACCGGCCGTTCCTCCGCCCGCAAAAACTATATGCATACCATACACCCCGAAATTTAATGTGTTTAAAGTGTTTTCTTGTTACTGCATGTTCGCGAAATACCTAAGATAATACCCATTTCAACCAACAAAATAACCAATGATGTACCGCCGTAACTAAAGAAAGGCAAACTGATACCGGTATTGGGAATCGTATTCGTAACAACCAAAACATTAAGTGTCATTTGCAGTCCAACCTGAAAGGTAAGGCCTAATGCTAAAAGACTTCCGAATTTATCCGGTGCTTTTACGGCAATTGAAAAGCCTCTCCACATTAACAGGCAGAATAAAATTATTATTATCATTGCGCCTATGACGCCTAACTCCTCACAAACAATCGAAAAAATAAAGTCATTATGTGGTTCAGGGACCCAAAGGTGTTTTTGATTTGACTGGCCTAAGCCCTTTCCTACCCAGCCTCCTGAGCCTATTGCTAACAAAGACTGAATCGTTTGATAGCCTTCACCAATCGGAGCTGACCACGGGTCTAACCAGAATGTCAAACGGTCCTGAGCATACTTAATGACACCGCTTAAAACAATACCAACGCCTGTCGCGGCAATAGCCAAGCCGCCCACAATATAACGCAACTGCAAACCTCCGACTATCATCATTACAGCACCGATTAAAAATATCAATACAGTAGCCGAAAGATGCGGTTCCAAAACAACAAGGATACAAATCAAGCCGACTGCAAGACCTAATGTCAAAAAGCCAAAACGGAATGTTTTCATTAGCTTCTGATTTGCGGCAATCAAATGTGAAAGTAATAAAATTACCGCAAACTTAGCCAATTCCGAAGGTTGAAAATTAACAGGACCAATAGAAAACCAACGTTTAACACTTGTTCCTGCAACCATAGGGGGCAAAATCAACATAATCACCAGGAAAATAGCCATTACTATATAAAAAGGAATAGCAAATTTTCTGATAAAATGATAGTCGATTCTTGATACAAACAGCATCAGAGCAATACCGAACACGGCAAAACCCGCCTGCTTAGTAATAAAGTAATAACTGTTACCGTGATAAGTATCGGCAAAAATATAGCTTGCCGAAAACAGCATGATAAGACCAATAGTTAGAATAATCAACAACAAAAATAAAAAGGTTAAATCCATTTTACCCTCAATAAAAAGACCGGAAAATTTAGTTTTCTTCTTGTTCACTGCTTTTTCAGGCAAAATATTCAACCCCTTTAAAATAATTATTTTTATGATGTTACAATATTAAACCAACTTTACCGCTGCAACACAAATTGCACATCCAATAAGTGTAATTATCGAAAATACAATAACGATTTTTACCTCACTCCAACCACATTTCTCAAAATGATGGTGAATAGGACTCATTTTAAAAAGCCTTTTGCCGGTTTTCTTAAACCAGATAACCTGCAAAACAACCGATAATGCCTCAATAAGATAAATTACACCGGCAAGCAATAAATATATCGGGCGGTCAATCAAGAACGCCAACGCTACTACTAAGCCGCCTAAAAACATAGAACCTGTGTCACCCATAAAAATTTTAGCGGGATGCCAATTCCACGTAAGGAAGCCGACACATGAACCTGCTAAAGCAGATGCCAAAATATTTGCACCGAGCATTTTCATAGAGCCGGACATCAGCATAAATGCAACCGCTACAACTAAGGTCACGCTTGACGCCAAACCGTCAAGACCGTCTGTTAAATTTACTGCATTAGTAAAACCGTAGATAAAGAAAAATGCAATCGGCCAAAAGACTATGCCCCAGCCTGAAACAACCGATACCTGACCGACAAACGGTATAAAGGTTGTTTTAAGTCCTGCTAGAGCAAGACTTATAAGATAGGTTGCACAAGCTAAAGACTGCAATGCAGTTTTTTGTGATGCAGTAAGACCTAAATTGCGTTTTTTAACAACCTTAATATAATCATCAATAAAACCTATAATACCCATTATAATTGCCAAACCCAATCCGGCAAATAATTTTGTAAAACTTAAAGCATTGCCGAATTCAGCCGACATAGTATCATCAGCAACAAAGCTTGAGGCAATTGCAACCGCAAAGCCCAAAACGACACCGATTATAATCAGTACACCGCCCATTGTGGGTGTGCCTTGTTTAGATTTATGCCATTGAGGGCCATCATCACGTATAGTCTGACCGAATTTTAAACGTTTTAACAGCGGTATTGCAGGATACCCCAAAAGATATGCCGCCAAAAAGCTGACCAATACTGCTATAGCAGGTATAATTCCCATAATTGCTCAATCCTCCAAATCGGCGATTTTAATTAAGCTCGGCTAAGGCCTCAGCAACAACCTCGCGCTCATCAAGATGAATCGTACCTTCATTTAAAATCTGATAGGTCTCGTGCCCCTTGCCTGCTAAAATAATTATATCACCCTTTTGGGCCATTTGCACGCATTTTTTTATAGCCTCAATCCGATTCTCTATTACC
>JAZSCC010000081.1:0-4192 GCA_045602685.1 Acutalibacteraceae bacterium
GCTGTACTCATACTGCAGAGTGTATCATAAATCCGACGGTTTTGCGGCACATAAAAATGGTCGGTTCTCAATTTATCCATTACCAAGTTTAAACTTGACGGGTCAACAATAATTGCACCTAAAACCGATTGTTCTGCTTCAGCCGAAAACGGCATAGACATATCCTCAAACTGAGTATCAATAATTTGTTCTGCCAAAAATTTCACCTTCTGTTTTTTATTTTAAAGGTTATTATTCAGTCACCTTTACGATAACCTTAGCCACAATACCATTGTAAAGTTTTACTTCTGCAGTGAACTCACCATACGATTTAATATCAGCTACAGCGATTTTTTTCTTGTCAACCATAACAGAAAAATTCTTACTGATTTCAGCAGCAATTTCTTTAGAAGTAATTGCACCGAAAAGTTTACCGTTAGAACCTGCTTTAGCGTGGATTTGGATTTCTTTTCCATCAATTTTTTCTTTTGAAGCAGTGGCGGCAGCCTTCTCTTCAGCAATATGATGAGCCTTTGAAGCTTCACGGTTTTTTAACTCATTCATTGCAGCAGAGTTTGCCTCTACCGCAAGATTTTTCGGGAATAAAAAGTTTCTGGCATATCCGTCAGATGCATTTACAAGCTCACCCTTTTTTCCCAAACCCTTAACATCGGCATTTAAAATAACCTTCATTAATATCAAACCTTTCTTGTATATTCATTACTCCAAATATGCCTTTAAGGTACATTTAAAATAAATTACTGTTTTTTTAATTCTTTTTTATAAACATCTATTGCGTGCTTTAACTGTAAAACCGCATCCTCGAAAGTATCAACCTTTAACTGACTGGCTGCCATTGTCCTGTGACCGCCTCCGCCCAAATGTTCCATAATTATCTGAACATTCATGCTACCCAAAGACCTGGCGGAAATATTAAATTCACTTCCGTAGCGACTGATGACAAATGAGCCCAACACGCCACTTAGGCCGAGTAATTCATCCGCAGCCTGAGCCGATGCAAGCCTTGAATCAGCACTGATGTCGGCATTAACGGCAATTGCACAATCGTTGTCATACAGTTGAGCCGAGCCTACAATTTCTGCTCTGCGCTTATAGGTGTCCATCGAGCCTGCAAACAACTTTTTAACCGTAACGGGGTCTGCACCGCGGTTGCGCAAAAAGGCAGATGCCTCAAACGTTCTGACACCGGTATTAAGTACAAAATTGCGACTGTCAAGCATAATACCTGAAAGCAATGCCTCTGCCTCAAACTGACCAACCGCCTTAGGACACATATACTGCAGCATTTCAGTAACCATTTCACAAGCCGAGGAAACGGCGGTTTCATGATAGAAAATAATGGCATCATTAATAAAATCAACCGCCTTGCGATGATGGTCAATTACAACAACGTTGTTACAATGCTCATACACTTCAGGGCTATCCAAAAATGAAGGACGGTGCACATCAGTTATAATAAGTAACGTCTCCTTATCTATAACCGGCATAACCTCGCTGCCTGACACAATATTACACTGAACTCCCAAGGCTTCGGCACGCTCAACTAAAGACTTGGCCATTGATTTTTCCTTATCCATTACTATATAAGACTGACGGCCCAAATGAGAAACAGCCCCTGCCATAGCAATACACGAACCTAAACTATCCAAGTCGGCAAAACGGTGGCCCATTAAAACAACATTACTGCTGGATACAATCAGACTTTTCAAGGTGCTTGAAATAATACGTGCTCTGACTTTATTATGCTTTTCAAGTGCACCCGAAACACCGCCGTAAAATTTGTACTCATTATTCGGCATTTTAACAACAACCTGGTCACCGCCACGGCCCAAAGCCATATCAAGTGCCTGCTTGGCCATTTCCTCACATTCAGGCAACGAGCCGCCTCCCTGACCGATACCCATTGAAATGGTTGCCGAGCTGTCGCCAAACTTTAATTCTCGAACGCTATTTAAAACACTGAAACCCTCTTGGCTTAAATTTTGGAAACTGCGTTCCTCCAAAACCAATATGTAACGGTCACCCGACAATTTACGGCAAACCCCGTTAATATGCGAAAACCACTTTTCTATTCTTTGTTGGACCGCACCTCTGAAGGAAACAATTTCACTGTCACGGGCATTTTTGGTTATTTCCTCTACATTATCAATAGAAACCAACGCTACAACAGGCCGCGTTTCTGCATACTCGTGTGCAATTTTACGCAGCGCGGTAACATCAAACAGATAGTAAATTCTGAGCGGTGTACCTTCACCGTCAATATCCGAATCGGTAACTGAAAATATTTTATTACCTAATGTAATTTCGGCATGTGTATTACTCTCAATGTCGTCCTTAAAGTCACTGCCGAAAACCTGTTCAATACCCTTTCCTACAGTGGTTGAAGCCTCCGGAATATCCCTTTCAAACTGTGGGTTATACCAAACGATTTCTCCGTAAGCGGTTGTAATAAGCACAGGAATTCTAAGCTCATTCAAGGCCCTTGAATGAGCCGTTGAAATTCCCTTTGAAACACCCGAAATGATTTTTCCGATGTTGGCGTGAAGTCCTATGAGCGATACAATTACCGTTACCGTGCCCAGCGCCAAAAAACCCAATGAAATTTCAAGGGCATATTTTCCTACGAAGGCGACGGTAACAACATCTGCCAATAAAAAGGCTAAAAGAACTAAAAATATTCTTCCTACTCCCCAAACTTTTTTCATCCGAGGTTTACCCTCCTTTTTATAATCAAATAAAACTAAATTTCTAAAATGACTGGCAAAATCATCGGACTGCGACCGGTCTGTTCATAAAGATGCTTAGATAAACCATCTCTAACCCTTGACTTTACCATTCCCCAGTCTCGAACATTATTGATATAACATTTTTCGAGTATATCAAAAGCGGCCTCACGCGTATCATCCATCAGCCTTTCAGCCTCTTTTACATATACAAATCCCCGGGTAATAATTTCAGGTCCTGCAATAACCTCCCGTGTAACCGAATCAACCGACACGGCAACAACAATTATACCGTCCTCGGCCAAGTGTTTACGGTCACGCAATACAACGTTACCAACGTCACCAACACCGAAACCGTCAACCAAAACGCTGCCGGCCGGCACCAAATCTGCGATTTTCATTGAACTTTCGGTTATTTCAATAACCCTGCCATTCGAAGAAATAAGGATATTTTCATGCTTTACACCAACAGATTCCGCAAGCGAAGCATGCTTTACAAAGTGTTTTTGCTCACCGTGAACCGGGATAAAGAACTTTGGCTTGGTCAGGTTTAAAATAAGCTTCAATTCTTCCTGGCAGGCGTGTCCCGAAACGTGTACATCGTACATCTTTTCGTAAACAACCTGAGCATTTAACTTTAATAACTCATTTATTACCTTGGTAACCAACTTTTCGTTTCCGGGAATGGGAGTAGCCGAAATAATGATGAAATCTCCTGCTCCAACCGAAACTTTTCTGTGGTCACCGAATGCCATACGGTGAAGTGCCGACATCGGCTCACCCTGACTGCCCGTAGTAACAATAACCAACTGCGACGGCAGATAATCTCTTATCCTGTCAATACTAATCAAAACGCCGTCAGGTACAGTTAAATAGCCTAATTCACTCGCTACCTGTACAACGTTTTCCATACTTCTGCCCGAAACCGCAACCTTACGTGAGCAACGGACAGCCTCGTCAATTATCTGCTGTACACGGTGAATATTAGACGAAAACGTAGCAACAATTATCCTCTTGTTTTCAGCCTTTTTAAAGAGATTGGAAAAGCTTTCACCAACAATACTTTCACTCGGAGTAAACCCGGGACGCTCAGCATTGGTGGAATCTGAAAGCAGTGCCAACACGCCTTTCTTACCAAGCTCACCGAAACGGGCTAAATCCATAACCTCACCGTCAATCGGTGTGGTGTCAATTTTAAAGTCACCCGTCTGCACAACGGTACCTTGAGGCGTATGAATTGCCAACGCTACGGCATCGGGAATAGAATGGTTAACGTGTATAAACTCAATCTCAAACAAGCCTAATTTAATAACATCTCTGGGCTTGATAACATTAAGTTTTGCACTATCCATAAGCTTATGCTCACGAAGTTTCCCTTCGATAAGACCTATTGTCAGTGCAGTACCGTAAACCGGAATATTGCACTCTTTCAAAAGATAAGGTATACCGCCGATATGGTCTTCGTGACC
>JAZSCC010000082.1:0-1534 GCA_045602685.1 Acutalibacteraceae bacterium
CATAATTTCATCCAATTTAGCCTCTTTGCCCTCAAAACGCTCGTCAAACTTCTCGTGAACGGCATCATAGATAGGCAAAAGTGCAGCATCGCGAACAGTTTTGTCATCAGTATCAAGTGCCTTTTTGACATCCTCAATGCAAAACTCCTCAATTTCAGCCATAATTGCCGGGTCGGGGTCGTTAGATTCAAATGCAAACTTCGGCTTGCCGATTTCAGCAACAATGCCGTTGATAAACTTAACTACTTCCTTGTTAACCTCATGTGCCTTCATAATGGCATCGAACATTAAATCATCAGGAATTTCATTACCGCCTGCTTCAATCATGGCAACTAATTCGCCGGTAGAAGCAACGGTTACTTCCATTTCACTCTTTGCGCGCTGCTCCAAATTAGGATTGATGATAATTTCACCGTCAACCAAACCAACCTTAACACCGCTGACAGGACCGTCCCACGGAATGTCCGAAATAGCAATCGCAGCAGAAACGCCAATCATAGCGGTTACTTCAGGACTGCAATCGGGGTCGACTGCCATAACGGTAGCAACAACCGAGCAATCGTTTCTCATATCCTTCGGGAACAAAGGACGGATAGGGCGGTCAATACAACGACCTGTAAGAATAGCCTTTTCGCTCGGTCTCGACTCACGGCGCTGGAAAGAACCGGGAATACGGCCTACCGAATACATCTTCTCCTCATAATCAACCGATAAGGGGAAGAAATCAACACCCTCACGGGGCTTTGCCGATGCGGTAACGTTACACAAAACAGCGGTTTCACCGTAAGTACACATAACCGAAGCGTTTGAAAGTTGTGCCATCATACCGGTCTCAATCTTAAGAGGACGGCCGGCAAGCACGGTCTCATAAACCTTGTAGTTGTTAAACTGCATTTTAGTAATTTGACTCATTTTTTACACCTTCCATTATTTATTTTCACAGGGGTGTACACTTTAGCAATAGTTCCGACAGCTGAAAATTTCAGACACCCGAACAACTGCTAAAATCAGCACACTTCCCCGTAAATTACCCATTTTTTTAACAAAAATAAAACCTTTAAAAAAGTAAATCAAGCCGGTTGAGAAAACCTCAACCGGCTAAAAATGCGATTACTTACGCAAGCCAAGCCTTGCAACAATAGCACGATATCTTTCAATATCCTTCTTCTGCAAGTAGGCCAAAAGATTACGTCTATGACCAACCATCTTAAGCAAACCGCGACGAGAATGATGGTCGTGAGTGTTTGCCTTCAAATGCTCGGTTAAGTCATTGATTCTGCGAGTAAGAACAGCAATCTGAACCTCCGGAGAACCGGTGTCGCCTTCGTGAATAGCATACTCAGTAATAATCTGATTCTTTTCTTCCTTAAGCATTGTTTTCACCCTTTCTTGTAATTTATCCAGTTCCCGAGTAAAGGGTTGGTGAACTCCCAAAAAGGGCTTACTCCCCAAACTCAGAAAACGGTATTTTCCATCGGCACATACGCCGACTTGAAGCATTATATCACAACAACCCCGAAATGTAAAGAGTTTT
>JAZSCC010000083.1:0-4081 GCA_045602685.1 Acutalibacteraceae bacterium
TTTCAGGAAGGCTGTTAATTGTTACGCCAATAGCGTTGAAGTGCCGTTTGCAAAATTAAAAATTGACTGTAAAATAAAGCCACGGGCATTAACTTTGGATGCTGCAAAGGTTATAAAGGCGTTTGAACCTTACGGCGCCGGTAACCCTACGCCTGTTTTTGCCGTTTTAGAGTCGGGGATTACAGGAATTCAGCCGCTTGCTAACGGTAAACATCTGAGATTAAAACTCCGTCGTGAAAATTGTGATTATTCGGCTGTTATGTTTAATGTTTCACCTGAAAAACTGCCGTTTAAAATAGGGGATACAGTTGATTTGGCTGTTACATTAGATGTTAATATTTATAATAATACCGAATCGGTTTCGGTTATTGTCAGAAGTATTAGGAAAAGCAGTCTTAATGAGGTCGAAACCGAAAAACAACTGACTGCAATTGAAAGGGTTTATTCTGATTCCAAAAGCCGTGATGATGCCTTGTTAATTTATCCCGAACGGGATGAAATCGCAGTAGTTTTCAGGTATATTCGTGAAAATAACGGTGTAAGTCAGGCCCGGCTTAAAAATGACCTTTTAGAGAAATTATCTTTAGGTAAAATTACAGTTTCGTTAGATGCTTTAAACGAATTGAACTTAGTGGACAATACCGATGGAGTATTAACTGTTCTGCCGACTGTAGGTAAAGTCGATTTGGACAGTGCTCAGATATTGCAAAAAATCAACAAACTGAAGGCAGGTGACATTTTTTGACCGATAATGAAAAATATTTACAATCGATTTTAGATTTGATTGAACGTCAGCCCGGTGCTGACAGTTATGATAAGGATTTGATTATCCGTGCATTCTGGCGTTGTGTTGAGGCACACGGTGAGCAAAAAAGGGCATCCGGTGAGCCGTTTTGTATGCACCCAATTGCCGTTTCCAAGATAGTTATTACCTTGGGTATGGATTCCGAATCAGTTGCTGCTTCTCTTTTACATGATGTAGTTGAGGATACTGAGGCAACATATGATGACATTAAAAAAGAATTCGGTAAAAATGTTGCCGAGTTGGTTGACGGTGTGACAAAGCTTGAAAAGATTCCGCTTGAATCCAAGGAAAGCGCTCAGGCTGAAAATATCCGTAAAATGTTTATTGCTATGTCACACGATTTACGTGTCATCATTATAAAGCTTGCTGACCGTCTACACAATATGCGAACGATTGATGCTCTACCTGAGCATAAGCAAAGAGATAAGGCGCGTGAAACGTTGGAGGTTTTCGCTTCGATTGCTCACCGATTGGGAATCAGAGCGGTTAAAGAAGAACTTGAAGACCTTTCAATTATGCATCTTGACCCAGTGGCATACCACGAAATAGAACAATCCTTGACTATAAAGCGCCATCAAAGTGAAAGCTTTTTAAGTATGATTCAGGCACGCATTAAAGAGCGAGTTGAAGAGGTTGTGCCGGGCATAAAAATTGAAGGACGAGTAAAATCTATTCATGGCATTTACCGCAAAATGTATATGCAGGGTAAATCCTTGGATGAAATTTATGATGTTTATGCAGTTCGTATTATTACTGATACCGTTAATAACTGTTACAATATTTTAGGTGTTATTCATGATATGGCAAGACCTATTCCCGGTAGGTTTAAGGACTATATTTCAACTCCTAAGCCTAACCTTTATCAGTCGCTTCATACAACTGTAATCGGCCGTGAAGGTATACCTTATGAGGTACAGATTAGAACCGAGGAAATGCACCGTACTGCCGAATACGGCGTTGCGGCACATTGGAAGTATAAGGACGGCGTCAATGGTAACGATGTGCATTTTGAGGAACGTCTGCAATGGATTCGTCAGATTTTGGACAGTCAGCGTGAGGCTGATGACATTGAAGATTTTGTTCAAACAATAAAAACCGATTTAGCACCTGAGGATGTTTTTGCCGTAACACCAAAGGGTGATGTTATTAACCTGCCTGTTGGCTCGACTGTTATTGATTTTGCATTTGCGATACATTCAGCTGTCGGTATAAAAATGACCGGTGCCAAGGTTGACGGACGTATCGTCCCTATAACTCACGAGGTTAAAACCGGCGAGCTTATTGAAATAATTACTACTAATCAGGTGGGACACGGGCCGAGCAGGGATTGGCTCAATATCGTTAAAACCAATCAGGCAAAGGCTAAAATTCGCGCATGGTTTAAACGTGAACGCCGTTCTGAAAATATTGAGGAAGGTAAAACAGAAATTGAACGTGAATTTTCACGTAACAACATTCGCCTTAATGATGAGGATATGCAGAAATTCCTAGGCGATATAGCTGCTAAAATGCGTTGTAATTCGGTTGATGATTTCTTTGCTGCAATAGGTTACGGCGGTATTTTACTTTCCAAAATTATGCCTCGCATTAAGGATACTTATTTAAGATTTCAAAAAACTGAAAAGCCTTTAGAAATCAGCAATAATACCCAAGAAAGAAAGATGTCTAAATCTTCTGAAGGTGTTGTGGTAGAGGGAATAGATAACTGTCTTATTAAATTGTCGCGCTGTTGTACACCTATTCCGGGTGATGACCTTATTGGCTTTATTACCCGCGGCCACGGTGTTTCAATTCATAAAAGGGATTGCAGTAATGTACCGGTTGATATTTCTAAAAGTGCCGAGCCTGAAAGATGGGTGCCTGCATTTTGGAATGTCGCACGTACTACAAGGTTTGATTCGACCGTTACTATTTTGGGCTTAAACCGTGATGGTATGGTTGCAGATTTGTCGATATTACTCGGTAATTTGCATGTTGCGGTACACGCCATTATGGCAAAAGAAACCAAAGACGGTAACTGTATTATCGTTGTTACTATTAGTGTTGAAAGCCGTGAGCATTTGGATAATGTAATAGGCCGTATTAAAAAGCTTAATGGCGTTTTCAGCGTTGAGAGGACGTAAGAGATGAAGGCAGTAGTTCAGGTTGTTGATTTCAGTGAGGTTAACGTGAACGGACAGTCGGTAGGCAGATGTAGAGAGGGCTTGCTTGTTCTTTTGGGTGTTGCCGAAGGTGATACTAAGACCGAAGCCGAGCTTCTGGCACGTAAGGTCTGCAATTTAAGGGTTTTTTGCGACCAAGACGATAAAATGAATTTGTCGATTCTTGATACAAAGGGCTCAATGATAGTTGTTTCAAATTTTACTCTTTGTGCAGATACATCAAAGGGAAACCGTCCGTCATATATTAATGCTGCAAGGCAGGATACGGCTGAGCCTTTATACGAATACTTTACCGAATGCGTGCGTTCCAATGGTGTAAATGAAGTTGGTAACGGTCAGTTTGGTGCAGATATGAAGATAGAAGCACATTTAAACGGTCCTGTAACAATATTATTGGATACTGACACATGGAGTAAGAAATGAATGTAATTACAATTCCTACAGGCGCTATGCAGGCTAATTGCTATATTGTTGAAACTGATAAAGCAGCTGTAATTATCGACCCCGGATTTTTAGATAAGATTATTGTAAAATACGTAACCGAAAATCCAAATAAGGTTAAGTATATTTTGCTGACTCACCGTCATTTTGACCATATAAACGCTGCGGTGTCATTGCGTGAAATTACGGGTGCAAAGATAGTTATCAATGAACTTGACGAGTGTGGACTGTATAGCGATAAGTTAAGTTTAGCTTCAATGGTAGGCGACGTTTACGGCAATGCCAATATTGACAGTCGGGCTGATGTGTTTGTAAATGAAGGTGATATCATTACTGTAGAGGATATGGTATTTAGCGTTATGTACACACCCGGACATTCCAAGGGTAGTGTATGCTACCTATCTGAAAATGTTATTTTTAGCGGGGATACATTATTTAAAGGCTCAATCGGACGTACTGATTTTCCAAGCAGTTCAAATAAAGAAATGAGAGCTTCGCTCGATTGCTTGCGTGAGTTACCGGACAGTATGATAGTTTATCCCGGACATGGCCCGATAACTACAATTGGTGAGGAAAAGTCCTCAAATATCTTTTTAATGCGGTGACAAAAATGCTGTTTTATTTGGATGATTTGCGTTTTAAGTATGAGCTGGAAAAACTTGCCCGTACGGTT
>JAZSCC010000084.1:0-5234 GCA_045602685.1 Acutalibacteraceae bacterium
TCAGGTGGTAGAGCACATCCTTGGTAAGGATGAGGTCGGCAGTTCGAGTCTGCCTAACAGCTCCAACACCCTTGAAAACTTTTTGTTTTCGAGGGTGTTTTTTTTATTTTCAAACTCACTTAAACACTAATTTGCATTTTAATAATATTTGGTTAAAAATTTTAAGTTTTTAAGTCTAAACAACCCAACTTGTCAACGTTTTTGATTAATAATATTAAGAAAATTGGACGACTTACTCGTAATTCCCATAATTTTATAATGTTTTAGCGCCAAAAAACCAACCTTTTTTAAGTGGTAGGTGAATTTTGTAACATTTTGAGATTTTCCGGTTGACAAATGTTTTAAAAATGGTATAATTCACAGCATATTTATATTATGCATTTCTATATACTTAAGCGGTAGGCTTTCCTATTGTTTGGAGGTTATTTTATGAAGATTTCGGAGATTTTCGGAAGTGAAGTTTTCAATGAAGCAGTAATGAAAGACAGGTTGCCAAAAGAAGATTACAAAGCACTGAAGAAAACTATTCACGACGGTAAAAGTTTGGACATTACCATTGCTAACACCGTCGCAAACGCCATGAAGGCTTGGGCTATTGAAAAGGGTGCAACACATTACACCCACTGGTTCCAGCCTATGACCAACATCACTGCAGAAAAACACGACAGTTTTATTGTTCCTACCGATGACGGTCACGTTATTATGGAATTTTCAGGTAAAGAGTTAATTCGCGGTGAGTCAGACGCTTCCTCCTTCCCTTCGGGCGGTCTGCGTGACACCTGTGAGGCTCGCGGTTACACCGCTTGGGACCCGACTTCCTGTGCTTTTGTAAAAGACGGAACTTTATGTATTCCAACTGCCTTTTGTTCTTACAATGGTGAGGCTCTTGACAAAAAAACACCGTTACTTCGTTCTATGGACGCTTTAAACCGTCAGGCAAAACGCATCTTAAAGTTGTTCGGTAACGAAACTGTCAAAAGAGTTATTACCACGTGCGGACCTGAACAGGAATATTTCCTTGTTGACAAAAAATACTACGACGAGCGCAAAGACCTGCTTTACTGCGGCCGCACACTTTTCGGTGCTCCTGCTCCTAAAGGTCAAGAGTTGGAAGACCATTATTTTGGTGCTTTAAAGCCAAGAGTTTGTGCTTTTATGAAAGAACTCGATGAGGAACTCTGGAAACTTGGTGTGCTTGCCAAGACAAAGCACAACGAAGCCGCCCCCGCACAGCACGAGTTGGCGCCTATTTTCACCACAACCAACGTTGCAGTTGACCACAATCAATTAACAATGGAGGTAATGAAAAAGGTTGCCCCCCACCACGGGCTTGTTTGTCTTTTACACGAAAAACCGTTTGCGGGCGTTAACGGAAGCGGTAAGCACAACAATTGGTCGCTCTGTACCGACAGCGGTCAAAACCTTTTAGACCCCGGTAAAACTCCTGCCGAAAATGCACAGTTTTTACTGTTTTTAGCCGCTGTCATCAAGGCGGTTGATGAATATCAGGGTATGATGCGTGTTTCGGTTATTTCGGCCGGAAACGACCACCGTTTAGGTGCTGCCGAAGCTCCGCCGGCTATCGTTTCAATTTTCTTGGGCGATGAATTAGAGGCAATTCTTGAGTCAATTATCAACAACACTGAGTACCACGATGAAGGTACCGTTAATATGAAGTTGGGCGTTCACACAATGCCGGCATTCCCGAAAGACAACACCGACCGCAACCGTACCTCCCCCTTCGCTTTCACCGGTAACAAATTTGAGTTCAGAATGTTGGGTTCAACCGCTTCGGTTGCCGACCCCAACACAGTTTTAAACACAATCGTTGCCGAGGCACTGTGTCAGTTTGCCGACCGGCTTGAAGGCGCAGAGGACTTTACCGCAGCAGTTAACGAGCTGGTTAAGGAAACCTTAAGTCTCCACAAAAGAATTATCTTTAACGGCAACGGCTATTCAGATGAATGGAAGGCCGAAGCTGAGTCCAGAGGCTTATTAAACCTCACCTCGACCGTTGATGCGTTGCCCCAGATGATTGAGCAAAAAAACATTGATGTTTTTGTTAAGCACAGGGTATATAACGAATCTGAAATCCGTTCACGCTACGAGATTTTATTAGAGAACTACTCAAAAGCTATCAACATTGAGGCTTTAACCGCCATTGATATGGTTCGAAAAGAATATATCCCCGCCGTATCAAAATATATTTCTGTTTTGAGTGCCAACGTTCTTACCAAAAAAAGTGTTTCAGGTACAATTCCCTACAAAGCAGAAACCGAAATTATCGAAAGACTATCCAATCTGCTTGACAAAATGTACGAATATTCCAACGCCTTGGAAAATGCTGATAAAGATGCATTTGCTTTGACTGGTTATTATCAAGCAAGAGCGTTCCGTGACAATGTGTTGCCGATTATGGCGGATTTAAGAAACACAGTTGACTCAGCCGAAACTATTACTGCCGACGAATTTTGGCCGGTTGCAACCTACGGCGAGTTGCTTTTTAAGGTATAAAAATTTAGACAATTACTCCTTTTGATGAAAATTTAAAGGGAGTAATTTTTTTCAAAATATTGACGATTTACGCAAGTGATGATATAATGATACCACTGCTAAATCCCTTTTAGGAGAGATGTAAAAATGACTATTAAATTAGGTATTATGGGTTACGGAAATTTAGGTCGCGGTATTGAGTGCGCTATTAAGCAAAACGCTGACCTCGAATTAGTTGCCGTTTTTTCAAGGCGTGACCCTAAAACCGTTAAGATTTTAACCGAAACTGCCAACGTTTACAGTGCCGATGAAGTTTTGAATTTTAAGGAAAAGATTGACGTACTAATTCTTTGTGGAGGCAGTGCCACCGACCTGCCCAAGCAAACACCTTTTTACGCTCAATATTTTAATGTGATTGACAGTTTTGATACCCACGCTAAAATCCCCGAGCATTTTGAAAATGTGGATAAAATTGCTCGTTCAAGCGGTCATATCGCTGTAATTTCAAGCGGTTGGGACCCCGGTATGTTCTCACTTAACCGCCTTTATGCCGGTGCGGTTTTACCCGAAGGACAAAGCTACACATTCTGGGGAAAAGGTGTCAGCCAAGGCCATTCTGATGCTATTCGCAGAATTAACGGTGTACTTGACGCACGTCAGTACACAATACCGATTGATTCTGCCTTAGAGGCTGTCCGCAGTGGCTCTAACCCCGAACTCACCACCCGCCAAAAGCACGAAAGAGAATGTTTTGTAGTTGTAGATGAAAATGCCGACAAACAAAAAATTGAGCAAGAAATAAAAACAATGCCCAACTATTTTGCCGATTACAACACAACCGTACACTTCATTTCACAAGAAGAGCTTGACCGCGACCACAAGGGTATTCCCCACGGCGGATTTGTAATTCACGGTGGTAAAACAGGTTGGAACGGTGAACACACACACATTATTGAGTACAGTTTGAAATTAGACTCTAACCCCGAGTTTACCGCAAGTGTTATTGCCGCAGTAGCCCGTGCCGCTTACCGTATGAACAAGGACGGTTTGACCGGTTGCAAAACAATGTTTGACATTGCACCCGCTTATCTCAGCCCTAAATCAGCAGAAATTCTGAGAAAAGAACTGTTATAATATAAGAAAAAAGCGGTAGGACATCCTCCCGCTTTTTTACATTGTTATCGGTACTGTTCAGCCGTTTAACTGTGCATTGGAATACTTCTGCTTTGCTTGGTCGATTTTTGACTGTTCGGCGGCAGCAGGTGCATACCATCCACGTGCAGCCATCACGTCAAAAACCTCTGCCTGCAGTTTATGAGTATCCTCTAAAATGCCCATTACATCGCATCTTAACTTTTGGTTAGAACATTCATTTGCAAACAAACCATAGTTGACGGTAGCGTGCTTTTCGGCAGTAAGAAGGTCATCCATTAACTCTTTTTCTTTCATTGCGTCTGTATATCCCATATTTACACCTCTTAATTCAAATAGCTCAAAAGCTTGTTATAGTGCTTTTGATGACGCTCACCTGCGTCGTGAATTGTGTTTTTGAGTGCCTTGTCTTCGGTAAGGTTCTCGGCAATCTTGTACTTCTTAACCATAAGCTGTTCAAGACTCAACTGGTCCTCAATCCAAGAAAGCTCTTTTGATGTGATTGACATTTTTGTTACCTCCTAAAATTTGTATTGTTATTATTTGTAATGTCAATCAAAATATACAAACAAAATAGATTATGGCACCCTCCGTATGGAAGGTGCCATAGTTATATCTTATTAAACTTAAACTGTCTCTTTAAAATATATCTTTGCCTTATAAAAAAGTTTAAATGTATTACTTTTGTTTATCGTTTGGTATATATTCAGCAATATCTGATATAGAACAATTTAACAATTCACATAGGTCATCCAAAGTATTTGTTGAAACTGACATATTTTTGCGTAAACGCTGAACAGTACTTCCGCTTATATTAAGTTTAACCCTTAAGGTATAGGTGGACATTCCTTTTTTCTTTAATGTTTCCCACAGTGGCGTATAAACAATCATAGTATACCTCCAAAATATCTTGCATATTTTTATTATGCTCGATATAATGGTCATATAAAATGCTCTGATATTGGGCATATATTGGAGGTAATTATGGTTTGTACTTTCTTCGGTCATTTGATGAACTAAATGTAAAACCGTACAGAGTACGAATTACCGAAAGAAATAAATTAATGATTAACAAATCGGATATTGTGGTTACTTATGTAACACACATTACAGGCGGTGCAGCCGAATTTAAAGCTATTGCCGAAAGAAAAGGCAAGATAGTAATAAATATTTCATAATTTAATCTTCTTTATAAACAACAAAAAGGGAGACAACTCATTTACTGAGTGTCTCCCGTTCCTGCTGTATTTTTATGTTATTAAATTAATAATTGTATCCTGCTTCAATTGCTTTCATATTTATTTCAAGCATATCTGCCTTTTTCGGCGGGATAACGTGGCTTAATGCCTCTCTCATGCCGTCCATTGAAACAATGCCGGCTTCCTTAATCATTTTGCCCAACAAAATCATATTAGCAAGGTTAGGATAACCTAAATCCTTAGCCATTTGAGTTGCCGGAATATAATAAGCATCAACGTCGGTACGTTCTACCTTACGGCCGATAAGGGTTGAATCAACGAAAATCTTACCGCCGGAAACTGTGTCATTCTCGTACTTATCGAGTGACGGCAGGTTCATTACGGTTAAAA
>JAZSCC010000085.1:0-13534 GCA_045602685.1 Acutalibacteraceae bacterium
TTTAGTTCTTTTTTTTACGCCAAATCTCAGATTTGGCAACAAATTTTCATCGAAAATTTGACAACGACCATTGCAATGATATAGAAAAACAAATAAAAAGAATAAGCGTTTTTTGTCAGAAATAAAATGTTAACCGGTAATACCGACACGGTCGATACTTTTAACAAACTTCTTCTGAAGTACAAGATAAACTATAAGTATCGGAACGATAAACATCAAACAGGCAGCCATAATAATAGCAATTCTCAACGGGTCGTTATTTTCAAGTCTTAAAGCACCTATAGCTTCTAATGTTGTAACATTGCTGAGTTTTACTGCTAACGGCCATCTATCAAAGTATAAATACATTGAACTTAATGCGTAATCATTCCAATGCCAAATAAGTGAAAACACCGTAACTGTAGTGATAACAACTCCCGATGAGGGAAGTGCTATTCTTATATAGGTTTTCAGTGGACCTGCGCCGTCAATCCATGCAGCCTCTTCAAGTTCTTTTGGTAAGCCTTTAAAGAACTGAATGTAAATATAAATAATGATTCCGGAGCGAATACCTACGCCGAACAACGCCGGTAGATAGAATGTCCAAACTGAATTCAAAACATTAGGTCTTATATCTATTCCTGTTAAGCTGTCAATCAAGCCAAACAACCCCAGAAAATCAAGCTTCGAATAGTTCATAAATATTGGAAGCATCATCATTTGAGACGGAACGAGAATAAGCATAAACATAAAAAATGTTAAAACTTTTTTCTCTTTAAACTCAAAACGGGCAAGCCCGTAGGCTACTAAAGAACAGCTAATAATCTGAATTGCGGCAGAAAACATTTCATAAACCAAGGTATTTAGAAAAGACTTACCATAATCCAAGACCTTCCAACCATACTCAAAGTTTTCGAAGGTAACCTCTGATGTAATCCAGATAATTGAGGGGTCATAGAACGAACTTCTTGTTCTGATTGCCGAGCTTATCATATACAGAAGCGGGTAAAGAATAATATATCCTATTGCAATAAGCACTACATATCTTAAAAGTGATGTGAATATGCCGTTTGCTTTAAGAACAGCCTTATATCGGGTTTCTTTAGAACCGTTTTTAATTTTCAGGAAAGTATCCTTAACAGTATTGATTACTTGCATCAACTTCTACCTCCCGTATCCCAACGTTTCAAGAAAAGCGTTCCAAACAAGAACATTACTATTCCCATAAATATTCCTACAACAGCAAAGTAAATCCACAACATTGCCGAAGCAGGTCCGTAATTCATTGCGGCACCCTTCATAAGTTTGTAAGCCTGCGACATAACTACGTTATCCTTAGCAGTTACCAATTCAACGATAGTAAATATGATAACAAGTATAAGTGTGCGTCCTAACATCGGTAATGTAATGAACCAAAACTCTTCCCATTTGGTAGCACCCTCAACCTTAGAAACTTCATAAAGTGAGTCTGGAATTGACTGCATACCTGAAATAAACAGAACAATTTGAATACCGCAATTCCAAATAAGGTTAAAGATGTCATTAAGAAGTTCTGTGAAGAATTCACCGATTTCCGTGGGCAGCGAAAGCCATCCCATAATGTCCTCAACACTAAGCATATTGGAGGCGAATGAATCAGAAACACCTGACGAAGAAAGGTCGCTTGATGTTGTACGGAATAAAAGTTCAATAACAACACCCGTAGCAATGATAACCGGCAGGAAATAAAGTCCGCGGAAAAACAACCTTCCCTTGAACTTTTGGTTTAATAACAAGGCCAAAATAAGACTGATGATTACTATAACTGCAAGTTGTCCGGGCATTGCAAGAAACGAGTCTCTTACATTGTTGACAAAATTAGGGTCCTCAAATAATACTTTGTTAATGTTTTTTAAGCCGGAATATGCGAACCTATATTCACCGCCGACAAAGCTTACATCACAGAATGCATAGTAGAACGATTGGAACAGCGGTACAATAAAAAACAATAATAAACCGATTTCCCAATGCAAGCAGAACAGACGTCCGTATGTGCTCTTTAATGATTCTATGCCTTTATGTTTTTTGATTTTTTTGGGAGGCGTTTGAGGCGCATTAACAGTTTTAATTTCTTGGTTTGTCATTAATCTACGCCTCCTTTATTGTAATCTGAGTATATCCGCCTGCAGGGACTGTGATGTCACCCTCGACATAGTCGGTATCACCATAGTTAACGTATACTGCAACTCCGTTGCTAAATACTGTAAGTCGAACGTCCTTGGTGATGAGTTCGTGTCCGACAATCTTTTCACCGTTTACCGACTCAAAATAATCCTTATATTCAGCAACAGTTGCTTCAATATTGGTTGCAACGCCGCGTTCTATAGTCTTATCCCAATAAACTGAACCGTAGAACACATTTTGTGCTGAGGTGATGAGATTAGTGTCGTATTGATTAATAAGTGTATAGGTTAAACCGCTTCCGGTTTCAACAGCCTTAAGCAAATTAACATTCTCATTGGTTGAAAGATTAATTGCTGTGCCCGACATTGACACAAATCCCTTAAACACTATTTGATAGAAGGGAACGTCGGCTGTGTAATACCTATATTTAGAAGACTGCAAAGGAACATCATAAATATGAGAACAACCGGCTGCCGCAAAAGCGTTAGCTTCACTTCCGGCTACCTTATAACCGCTGTTTTTATAGTTATTGATGATGCCGATTACCTGGTCATCATAATTAGCCCCTGCATAATACTCCTTGTCACTATAATCGGAATATTTAATACTGGTTAAAGTGTCCAAGCTAATGCCAGGCAGCTTCCAATCAGCAGCCGACTCTTTTATGTTGGCGGCAATCTCAGAAAACTGAGTGCGCGAAACCAAATAATACGTACGGAGCTTACTATCCGGAAGTCTCCAGCTTAGCATAAAGTAATTCTGCTCTGTAAAACTTCCGTTTGCAGCGTCAGCTCTGCCGAATGTAGTCGTTACTCCGCCACCTGACGATGCAAAATGTATCATATCAAAATTAAAATAAAGGTTTGCGCCTGCGCTATTGCAGTATTTAATGAGGTTGCTTAAATCATCCTCATCACCAAACTTATTGCCTATTTCATAATTGCCGGCAACAACGCCGATATCATTACCGTTCTTACCGAAACCAATCAGGTTTACGTTTATGCCGTCAAGACCGGTTCGGTCTTTAATATCCTTAACTATGTTCTTAGCTTGATTTAGGTTAGTAGCAACCAAAATATCGGTTGAAGGAATACCAAAATTAAACTTTTTAGTCTCAATACCGCCGATAAGCTTAAGGTTCAATAAAGAATCTTTAGACTTTTCGGTGCTCAACGCCTCGGTTTCTATTAGATAATCACGGTATGTATTGGCAAATCCAATGTACGAAGCATCCTCTCCGTAAAGCGGATAGAATCCAACCTGAAGTTTATCCGGAGTAAAGGCATCAGAATAAAGCCTTGTTTTGACAGTGGTGGAGGTGAACAGTGTTTGGACTACCTCCTGATATCCTCTTAAACGGAATTCGGAAGTAATATACGAATATCCGGTAAGCTTCTGAGCAAGTGCTCCGGTAATATATGAGCTTTCGGCACCTGACTTAATAATGGCACACATTGCTCTATTTCCGTTAACCGCACCGTAAACCGGTAATCTTACAGATTCAGTAACAGTCTTTTCCTCAAACTTGGTAATGTTAGCATCTAATCCGTAAACAGGTTCCTCAAAGGAAATGAAAGAATCACGCGTATCATCCATTACAGGATTAATTATTGTACCCGAACCTGACGGCATGAAAATATAATGGTCATCCTTGCTTGTGTTACTGTTATTTACAGAGCAAAAGAAAGGAGCAATTTGAACGCCGTATACATTATATAATTCGTTCTCCTGAATCTTGCTGGGGTCAACCGTTACATCGACGCCCTTACTGTTCAGGGTGAAACTAACCGGAACGGTTATCTGACGGTCAGGGAAATAACATACCATTTCCACGCCGTTTTCAATTTTGTTTACAGTGTAGGTTTTCTTACTGATTGACATTGCATAAGCATTGGTCTCATCGGTAAGGAAGTTAGCTGTGCTGTAATACTTTACGATGATGGGAGATTTTACCCTCGGATGAGAATCCTTGGAATCACCGCCGCCGTCTTCAGTATAATCATATGAACTGTTAAGCGACTCGTCAGGGAGATAACTCCACTCACGGTCCATCAGCTTATCGTAAAGAATAACACAAATCTTTTCTGCATTCCAAATTAAGCTATAACGACTGTTTTCAGCAACACACGTTGTTTTTAAAATCTCATACTTTTCAAGTGGCGTATAAGCCGACTCGGCTGCACGGTCAGGTGTACCGCAAGCAGTCAAAAGGAGGAAAGCTAATGAGAGCATTAAGCATAAAATTGTTGAAAAAATGCGTTTTGTTTTATTCATAATTCTCCTCCTTTTAGAATAGTTTTACAATCTCGGAATAAACCGTTGCTAAAAATCCGCCGGTCTGCTGCAAAAGAATTCCGACAGCAACAAGCAAGAATATAACGATGCCGCAGCCAACCAATGTCAAAATGGTTGTTCCGAGGAATTTTGAGAAGCTGTAGTCGTGAATGATAATTGACCCGGCCATCAACAGTATAATTGAATATACCGAACAGATGACCATCAAAACATCAAGAAATGCCGCTTCATTGGGAACGAGTATATTCGAGCAAATGATATAAATAACACTTGCTACGAGTGACGGTATCAATGAATAACTAATAACCGTAAATATTTCCTTCATCTTACCCTTGCCGCTAAACAATGTGCATACAGCCCAGTTGGTAACGGTCCAAAGGATAACCAAGCCTGCTGTCTTGGCAAGGATTAGCAACGCATTATAGCTTGACGGGTCAAAATAAGTAAATGCAAAACCGCCCATAGTGGTGGTCATAACATCCGAAATGTAATAAAGAATTATAATAACCAAACAAATCGGAACTGATGTTAGGTTTTTCTCTTTAATTTCACGGAAATTTTCAAACGGGTGAGTAAGCATCGTTGTTGCCATGTGAATTTTTTCGTTTTTAACCAATCGCATACTGTGCTTGGTACTGTAAACCAAAAGAACAATAACACCGGCAATAAGTACTAATGCAATTAGCAAGACCCAGGTGAAATTCTCTCTTAACCATTCAGTTCTTACGCTGTCAAATGCCAAAGCGTATGTATCGCGGTCATATCCTTGTCTTGCGAGCTCAATTGATTTATTAATATACTCCCTACCGACAGCCTTATCAGTATTGGTCTGTCCCATTGCATAATAGGCCTTCGCCAATCCTGCGTAAGCCAACTGACAATTGCGGTCAGCTTCCAATACATCGGTCCACTCACCCATAGCCTCTTCGTAGTCACCTACTATTGTTTTAGCCTGAGCAGATTTAATAAGTCTGCCGTGCTCGGTAATTTTAAATACCGTTATAGTATCCTGACTGTTATCAGTTATAATAATATCCTGAGTCTCCTTATTATAGCTGATTGATGTGGCATTATAGAAGGTGCCTTCCTGTAAGCCTGACTTTATGCCGCCACCGAAAGCCGATAGCAATACACAGTCATTATCGTAAATATAGATACGTCCGTAATACTTATCCAAAACGTAGATAAATCCGTCTTTATCGGCAACAATACCGGTAAGGTCCTGATATCGAATTGTTCTTGGGTCAAACGGGTCTTTAGCATTATCCTCATCGACAAAATTTATACCATCAGACTCAAGTATATTGTTACCGCCCGGATTAAGACGTTTAACCTGACTGTCGACAACCGAGTTGCCGGTTACGGTGTAAACGAAATCCTCCTCATCAACCCAAAGGTCATTGAACGTATACGGTAAAAGTCTCTCTGACTTGGAATACTTCTCAGCAGTCATAAAAATCTTGTTCCATAGCATGGTCAATGCCTGAACAAATGTAGCTGCAACGTCATTTGAACCGTAAAAGCCCAAAAACTCATCCTTAGGTGAATAAAGAATTGCTCCGTAATACGAGCCGTTACTTAAAATATATACATATCCCTTGCTGTCAACAGCCACCTTTATCGGCAGGTAATTAAAACCGTCAGGAATAATTTGTGAATCGGGCAATAGATAGGTTCTGATAATGTTGCCCTCGGGGTTACACTTTATAACACGGGCATTTTCCGTATCAGCGATGTAAACGTTTTCATCTTTATCTACAAAAACACCCTGTGCACCGTAGAAGTAAATCTTACTACCGTCTTCTCCTTTAATATAATTCCAAGTTGTCTTCAAAGAATAATCCTTGTCAAGTATTAAAATTCTCGAAGCACCGCCGTCAAGAACATATGTAATACCTGACGGAGCAACGTGTGAATCATTAATAACCGAAGCGGCACTGCAATTTAGTTCCTGTGAGGTGAAAACCTTACTTACCTCATACATAGGCTTAGTAGGAACTACTCGGCGGGTTTGGCCGGTAAAATCATACCAATAGGTATAGCTGTCATAACCGATTTCATCGGTCTTATCGGAAACAGCCGCAACGCTGACCGACGGAACCAAAATTAATACGGCAAGTACGCAAAGTACAACCTTTACAAGAAGGCTGCGAATTTTAGATGTTTTCATTTCGTCAGTCCTCCTTATTCCTTAATACCGGCACTGCTCATGGATTCCATAACGTTACTCTGCGAAATCATGTATACCGCAATAGGCGGTATCATCAAAATAACGGTAATAGCCATGGCACTACCCGAACGGGCGATACCGCCGGCTGTAATCTGGCCCATGATAGTCGGTAATGTTTTAAGTGCTTCACTGAAGATTGTACCGCCGGGAACTGCAGCCCAAACGTCACGGAAAGTAAACAGAGTAAGGGTTAACCACATCGGCTTAACAATCGGCATAACAATCGTCCAGAAAATTCTGAAATAACCGGCACCGTCAATCTTAGCGGCTTCAAGCAAAGCATTGGGAAGTGCACCCTCCATATACTGCTTCATAAGAAAGACGCCCATTGTTGACGCAAAGTGCGGCAGAATATATACCCAATATGTATCTATAATGTTAATTCCGGTGTATATAATATATCTCGGAATTTCCAAGGTATAACCGTTAAACAAAAGTGAAAACTGGATGATATAGAATATTGTCTTCTTGAATTTAATGTTTGACTTACAAAGCACAAACGCGGCCATTGAAGCAATAACAACATAAAGGAAAGTTGTTCCCAATGTTACAAACAAGCTGTTAAACACGTATCTTGAAAGAGGTATACGTAAATTTGACAAAAGCTCAGGCAACGCTGTGTAGTTAGCTATAGTGGGACGGTGAGGGAAAAATCTCGGTGGGAAAATCATCAACTCATCCAACGGCTTCAATGAAGTGCCGACAGCATAAACCAACGGCAAAATCGAGAAACAGCCTGCAGCAACGATAAAGAAAAAGTAAAAGAAGTTACCAACCTTTGAACGGGTATAACGTTTAGCTTCCGATTTGGAAGAACGTACCCTCTTCGGTGCTTTCATTTCATTTACCGAGTCTCTTAAAGCCTTTGCACCGCTCGGTAAAATAAGAACTTCCTGTTTTTTACTAAACAAACTCACTGTCGCACCCCCTTACTTTCCTGTCATATTAAGCAGTTTTCCTACTATCAACCGGAATAATACCATCATTAAGAACAGTACCACCGCAACCGCCGAAGCGTAGCCTAACTCGTATCTTACCTGACCTAAGTCCTGCATATGAGATACTATTGTATCGGCAGCGTATTCAACCGACGGGAAACCTGCCAACTGAATAGCAATTGCACTTATTGAAAAGGCACCTGAAATCTGCATAACAGCACTAAACAACAGCATGTGCTTCATAGTAGGCAGTGTAATGTACCAAAGCTCCTGCCAACGACTTCTGATGCCGTCAATAGAGCCGGCTTCATAAAGTTCATTGTTAACGTTTTGGAGACCGGATATATTCGACAAGAAGGAAACGCCCATACTTGACCATAGCTGAACCGCAATAACTATCGGTTTGATGTATTCTGCAGTTGACAGCCAGGTAACCGGCTCAGTAATTAATCCGAGGGATAAAAGCGCACTGTTTATGTAACCGTAGCTATCGCTACTGAATGCAACCGACCAAATAAAATGTGCATTACCAACGAGGGCCGGAGCATAGAACATAAAGGATAACAGTGTACGAACCATCGGTGAAAATTCGTTTATAAACCATGCAAGAACGAAAGAAAGAAGAAATCCTGCAGGGCCACAAATTATAGCAAAAAGCAAGGTGTTTTTGAAAACAACCGGGAACATGTCGTCATCAAGGAACATTCTCAGGTAATTACCTAAGCCTGCAAATTGCGGATTATTTATCATATCAAAATCAGTAAAACTCAATACGATAGAAGAGAGTATCGGCAATACTAGGAATACGATAAAGAAAATAAAGAACGGTGCAAGCATTATAAATGAAGGGAGTTGTTCCTGCATTGCAGCTCTACGTTTTTGTCTTTTAAGACTTGGTTGATTTGTCATAAATTACTCTCCTCCCCTCTTACTTTATATTAGCGTATTCGTTAATTTTACGAATGATTTCATTGTCTGCAACCTCACCCCACTCGAGCATTGCATCCTTTTCGTTACTTGTGTTATTAAGGACTGCCCAATAAGCCTGGTCGATTGCACGTGATACATAATAGCCGCCCGGAACCTCAGGTAACTCCTGAACCTGTGCCCACTGTTCTTGCAAAATTTCAAGGTCATCAGCATTCCAGGAATAAGAAGCGAACGCCTCAGTATTGGCGGTGGTTGTACGTGAAACCGCACCCAAAATAGACTCAACGTTATTGTTGTAGCGGACCTGAGTATCAGCCGATGTCCACCAACAAAGGAACTGCCATGCATCCTCCTTGCTGGAAGAAGCTTTTACAACGCTACAACCGGTACCGGAGCCGGCAATCGAACGGTTAATAGTACCATCCTCCTGCATAATTCCGGGGATTGCACAAATCTTCCAACGTCCCTGAATTTCAGGCGCTGCCTGAGTCAACTGAGTATAGACGGTGTAACTTGCAATACCTAAAGGTGCAGTACCTGTACGGAAACGGTTATAGAAATCCATCTGTTTCTCAATACCGTACTTTGTGTATAAGTCGGTCCACTGAGTAAATGCAGATATTGCCTCACTTGAGGTAAGCAAGGTCTTGTTTCTGGCATCGTTGTAAAGTTCAACATTATTCTGTGCCAAGAAGGTTGGGAACATATGCAAACTTCCCATACCGGCATTGACAGTAGTAGTCGATGCAATCTTGGTATAAGGTATATAAGCCGCCATATTGTTACGCTGTAAAATGGTTGCAGCGTCAAGGAAATCAGTCCATGTCCAACCCTTGCCGTCATTGGCGAGCGACGGGTCGGGGATTCCCAATCGGTCAAACACATCGGTTCTGTAGTACATTATATAGAAACCTTGTGTATCAGGCAAAGCAAACAACTGTTTATGACCTGAACCGTCATCATACCAATACGGTGTGTCAGCCGAGTCCTGAAAACGCTTCAGAACGGTCTCATAGTCAAGCAAATAGGTCGAACCGTCATCAACTGTAGAATATTTTTGAGGGTCTACCTTTGCTGAGAAGTTAGTCAAATCATAAAGAGCACCACGCATACCTAAGTTGACGGGGTCGGTACGTCCCAAATGAAGCGACATATCAGGGAAGTTTCCGGCTAATAAGCCGTTAACCAACGAAGCATTAACAATCTCAAGTTCAACACCGATACCGGTTTCATATGTAAACGAGTCTTGAATAAGGTTACTCAAAACCTGAGTTTGGTCACGTCCCCAGTTAACCCAAATTCTTACACTACCCTTCGCATCTGCGGCAACCGAACCGCCGATTGAGGTAAAGTCATCAGAAAAGGATGCAAAGAAACGGGTTGTACCGAACTTTAAGGACTCCCAGAATGAAGAGGAATTGTCCTTAAAGCCGTTTTCGGGAGCTGCCAACTGCATTTGATCAAGGCTTAACGGCATGGTTTTCATTTCATAAAGCCAGGAGCAAACAGTAGTATAATTTGAATAAAAATCAGACAGATAGTTTTGTGCTGTGTACTGATTATCGTACATTTCCTTCAAAACACGAGCCATGTTGTTCAATGCTAAAACGTACTTACTGCTTCGGTCGCCGGAAAGGCTTTTCATATCATTAGACAAAACCTTAAGGTCGGTATAACATTTGAGTAAGGTCTCCTGAAAACCGGGAATCTGTTTAAACAATTCATAACTACGGTTCGGGTCAGGGGTAGCACCGGTAATCATAACAATATCCATATACGTATTACCGATGACCTCGGTTATGACACTGAGTCTCGAATAGAACTCAGCAGTTTCACCCAAGGTAACTGTTAAGGATAAGGTATGAATACCCTTGGTTAAATAAAATTTATACGGATTGGTTCCGCCTATTTTCTTAAATTCCCATTCGTTGTTATAATCAAAGCGTAAATTCTTACACTCAGCAAAAGGAATTTCATTATCAATTGAAAGTGAACGGTAGGTAAAGCCGTCAATAATAAAGGCCTGCTTGTAATTCATGCCCAAGGTATAGAAGCCATCCTCGGGAACGTTGATTTTCCAGGTAAGAGTCTCACCGGGAACCTGCCAGTTGGTATTACCGATATAGTTAAGAATTGACTTAACAGGACTGTTGGGAGTAATATCACTGGAACCGTTATCAGCTTTAGAAATCAACGAATTGGTAGACTTAATCCAAGCGTCTTCACCCTCAATCTCCAAAGCCGCACCGGTATAATCGGACTTACCTGCATATCCTTGAATATACTGCTCATAAGTAAGCTCGTTTTTAGGAGCCTTAAATATAATGTCAGCGATAGCAACCGGTTCATATACCGACTCAATAGTAATTTCATGAGTGCCTGCAGTCAGCATAATCTGATAAGGCTCAGCAATAACACCGACCGGGTCAACAGCATACTTGGTTACAAATTCACCGTAAGCAATCTGCTCGGAAGTAAGCTCGTTACCCAAAGTATCAACACGAACGTCACCGACCGGATTTTCAAAGGTTGAACCGTTGTTGACGAAATGACGCGGCAATGACAAACCGTCCAAACCGGGATAAAGCACCTTACCATCAATAAGAATGCTGATTTCAACCGGATTTGTTGTGTTCTTATCATCATCGGTATTTACTGTACCGCCGGTCTTAACAAGCGGCAAGTATGTAAAGGCAAGATTGTAAATTCCGTCCTCGGGAACGGTTATCTCATAAACGAGTTTACCCTGCTGCTGGAACTTATTGTTGTCACTCCAGACAAGACAGACCTTTGGCTCCTTTTTCTGAGATACAGTATCAACCAACACCTCATAAAGCTTTTCAGACAATACGCTGACCTTGCCGTCGGCGCCGTCATATTCGACACCCTCAGCTGTCTTATACTCCAGAGGATTAATAACGATATCCTCCTTGGCATATTTGTACTGAGCTATTGTTTCAAGATACTTACGGTACTCAGCCGATTTATCGGTACCGTAGGAAGTGTCCGAAGATTCCTCTGTAACACCTGTGCCCGTCTCTTGTGCCGATACTGCGGGAACCGCAAAAACCGACAAAAAAAGCAAAGCAACAAGCAAAACAGCCAGCCTTTTGATTCTACCTGAATACATTTCTTCACCTTCATACTTAAATTTAAAACAGTGCCCAAACAAGAGCAACAAAATGAAAATTAGAAACAAATATCCACTTTGCATAATGTTCTATGTAGTATTATCTAACAAATTATTGATTTTGTCAATAATAATTTGTCAAAAATCCACTAAATTCTAAGAAAATTTTTAAAATAATTATACTAAGTCTTATATGTTTTTTCCTTTTTTTAGGTTTTTTATTTTGTATTTCATAGTCAATATGCACAAAACGATTTACCAACCCTTTTCTGTTTCAGACCTGACTCCTTGTTGTTTTTAATGTTTTTTGACTTATTACGTGATTTATTTTTTAAGACTGTCCAAGCACTAATATAACAGTATATTCCCTGAAAAACGTTTCAATTCAGCCTGACTTATATTAACTGAAATGCCTGTCTGAAAATCACTTTTTTCGACAGGCATTTACATTTACAGGCTCTACATTATTTCGCTTTCAATTTTCAACAATCGGTTGTATTTTGCCGTACGGTCAGTACGGCAAGGAGCACCCGATTTGATATACCCTGCTCCGACAGCCACCGAAAGGTCGGCAATAAAGGTGTCCTCGGTTTCACCCGAGCGATGTGAAATTATAGGAGTATACCCGTTATTTTTTGCAATGTCTATAACCTCCAAGGTTTCACTTAAGGTACCTATTTGATTAAGCTTAACCAACACCGAGTTGGCTATTTCCTCTTTTATAGCGTTTTTCAGCCTTTCGGGATTAGTGACAAACAGGTCGTCACCAACCAGCATCACCTTCGACCTTAAACGCTCGGTCATCTGCTTCCAACCTGAGTAGTCCTCTTCTCCAAGTCCGTCCTCGACCGAAATAATCGGGTAATCCCTTACAAGCGATGATATTTTCTCGGTTAGTTTTTCAGCGGTTAGAGTTTCGCCGGATTTAGGTAATTTGTATACCCCGTCACAATACCATTCACTCGAAGCAACGTCCAATGCCAATTTAATATTTTCTGTTGTGTAACCGGCTGTGCTTATTCCCTTTAAAATCAGTTCTATTGCCTCACGGTCATTCTTTAAATCAGGAGCAAAACCTCCTTCATCGCCTACTCCGGTCGACTTTCCCTCCACTTTTAAAACAGTACCGAGAGCGTGGTAAATCTCGGCTCCTGCTCTTAAGTTTTCGGAAAACGAGCCTATATCGGGTACAATCATAAATTCCTGAATATCAATGTTATTTGAAGAATGTGCACCGCCGTTTAAAATATTCATCATCGGTCGAGGCAATTTTAAACCGCTGATACCCCCTAAATACCGGTATAACGGTACCCTGTAATGCCGTGCTGCTGCACGTGCAACCGCCATTGACACCGCCAAGGTGGCGTTGGCTCCCAAACTCCCCTTATTGTCAGTACCGTCAATCCGACAAAGTTCATAATCAATTGCTCTTTGATTAAGCGTGCCGAGGTTTTTAATGGCAGGTGAAATAAAAGAGTTAATATTCTCTACAGCACGCCTGACACCTTTGCCGTTATAACGCGCATCTTTGTCACGGAGCTCCAAAGCCTCGAATCTGCCGGTTGATGCGCCCGACGGTGCTATTGCCACAGCACGACACCCGTCCCTTAAAACAACCTCGGCAGCAACGGTAGGATTCCCTCTTGAATCCAAAACCTCCATACCTCTTATGTCCGCAATCATACTTATCCGCCTTTCACAGTTTGATAATGATTGTAGTTTGTCGAAACTTATTATTTTCGACTTCCCTTAACCGTTATAATGATTGTAGAACGTGGAAACGCAAAACGTTTCCACAAAAGCCGATTTATCGGCTTTCAAGCAATCAAATTTCGTGAAATTCGATTGCTTTTCTACATCATTGCAATG
>JAZSCC010000086.1:0-2029 GCA_045602685.1 Acutalibacteraceae bacterium
AAAGGACTGACTTCCATTTCGTACAAATGCTATTATATAGTCTTTGTGGCTTTTTGTCAACATTTTTTTGCTGTAATTTTAAACATTTGTCTTTAAAAAAGTGAGAGTTTTAACAATATTTTGTGGGTATGCATATTGCACAACACAAGCGACGAAAATTTGTTATAAATTTTATAAAAATATACTTGCATTTTACATAATTACCTTATATAATATAAGCATAGTGGTGAAAAGTGGAGTAAAAAACCACTATAATACCATAAAAGTGGCGTGAAAGGAGCGGTCTTTAATATGTTTTTCGGACAGCATTATCATAACGTAGATAAAAAAGGCCGTGTTTTCGTGCCTGCAAAATATCGTGAGGAGCTCGGAGATGAGTTTATGCTCAGCCGCAGTCCCGACGGTAAGCGTTGCCTTTGCATTTATCCTATGAGTGAGTGGAAAATTATTGACGAAAAGCTTAAAGCTTTACCGGCGGTTCAGGCAGGTAAGCTGGTGCGCTTTATGTATTCGGGAGCTGAACAGGTTTCATGTGATGGACAAGGTCGTGTGCTGATTCCTCAAAGCTTGCGTGAATATGCCGAGCTTGACGGTGAGGCTGCAGTAATCGGTATGTCGTCAAAGGTTGAGATTTGGAACGGTAACGCATTCCGTAAGGAAGAGGCAGAGGAGACTCCGGAGTCGATTGCAGAGCTCGCTCAGTTGCTTGGTTTCTGATAAGATATGGAATTTAAACATATATCGGTACTTCTCAATGAAGTGCTTGAAAATCTAAATATAAAGCCCAATGGTATTTACGTTGACGGAACTGCCGGCGGTGCCGGGCATTCAAAGGAAATTGCCAAAAGACTTTCAGACGGTCATCTTTATGCACTTGACCGTGACCCTGACGCTATAAAAATTGCAACAGAGCGTTTAAGCGGTTTACCCGCAACTGTCATTAATACCAATTATGCAGATATGGCTGCGGTACTTTCAGAAAAGGGGATAAACAAGGTTGACGGTGTTTTACTTGACCTCGGCGTTTCCTCGTGGCAGTTGGATAACGGTGAGAGAGGCTTCTCTTATCATACTGATGCATCGCTGGATATGAGAATGAGCCAAAGCGGTGTTTCCGCAGCCGATTTGGTTAACACGTTAGACGTTCAATCCCTTACAGATATATTAAGGAATTACGGTGAGGAAAAGTTTGCTTACAGAATTGCCTGTAATATTGTAGAGCAGAGAAAAAAATCGCCTATACTCACAACGTTACAGTTGAGTGATATTATTTCAGCCTCAGTGCCAGCAGCAGTAAGGCGTGACGGACATCCTGCAAGAAAAAGCTTTCAGGCAATCCGTATTGCAGTAAATCAGGAGTTTGAGGCCGAAACAGCCGGAATTACATCGGCATTTGAAATGTTAAAACCCGGTGGAAGACTTTGTGTAATAACTTTCCACTCTTTAGAAGATAGGTTGGTTAAAAATTTATTCAGTGAATTTTCTAAAGGGTGCATTTGTCCTCCGGAAATCCCGATTTGTGTTTGTGGACACAAGCCACGCGGAAGGTTGATTACGAAAAAACCGATTATTCCCAGTGAGGTTGAAATAAAAGAAAATGCACGCAGTCGAAGTGCAAAATTAAGAGTTATAGAAAAATTATAAGACGTTCGGCTATTGCTGACGGAAAATAAAGGGGAAATAAGGGCATATATGGATAATCTCAAGTATTACAATGACAGTTTTGCTTACGATTATGACAGATTTGTTTCCGCTCCTAAGAAAAAGGCGGAAATTCACGAGTATCCCAAACCCAAAACTCGTGCAAGGTCAAAAGTTAATAAAAGAAGGGCTATGCTTATCCGTAATTTTGTGATTTCCGGATTAGTTGTAATGGCTGTTTGCTCCGGTCTTATTTTGAGGGCTGAAATTTCTTCAATGAGAAGTGAAATTCATAAAATCAATACTGAAATTATAGAACTTGAAAGTGAAAAGACAAGACTTTCGGTTGAGATGGAACGTAAGATTTCGGTGATTAATTTGGAAGAGT
>JAZSCC010000087.1:0-2948 GCA_045602685.1 Acutalibacteraceae bacterium
TGGAACGGTTTATACCAAAATTAACAACCGATGAAATCACCCTTGAAACAAGGGTAGCTAAAAGAATATCATATCCCCCGCGAAATAAGAATTTTAAGCTTAAATAAAAAACAACCAACTCTACCAGCATACTGATAATAGAACTGAAAACAAACGAAAGAATAAGCTTATAAATTCTTATCGAATCGGCAATGGGCTTAAAATGCGATTCCTTATGCCTTTTGAAATGAATAGTATCAATGGATAACTCATAAAATTCAATATGCTGCTTTTTCATTTCAAGAAGCATATTGGTTTCATATTCATATCTGGAACCTTTAATTTTAATAAATGTAGGAATAAACCTCTCAGGGATAGCCCTTAAATTTGCCTGAGGGTCAGAAATTTTAATACCGCAGAAAAGCCTGAACACAACACTTGTAATCTTGTTTCCTACACGGCTTCCCAAAGATATCTCCTTATCGGAAAAATCTCTGCACCCTAAAACAACCGAATCGGTCGCATACATTTTTTCGGTCAGGGCTATTACATCATTTATAGGATGTTGGCCGTCACAGTCCATTGTTATAACACCGTCTTTACCGCGTCTATACTCAGAGAAAAACCTGAAAGCAGTTCTTAGTGCATAACCCTTACCCCTGTTTCGACGGTGATGTAATATCTTACAGAACGGGTATTTCCTCTCATCAGGGAAATATTTTAAATGCTCATCATCACTACCGTCGTTAACAATAACTATATCATCAAAACCGTTTTCGTATAATTCACTGACTAGGTTTAAAAGTTTAAAATCCGGATTAAGTGCAGGAATGATTACCGTAATATTATAATAATCCATATTCACACTCCCATATATTCAAATACATACATATACTATCTCTTTTTAATTCTAACACCAAACAATCTACATTACAAGATACAAATTTGTTACTAATTTACCAAATATATTCAAAATAATTTAATAATTGTGATTGACAAGTCTGTCACAAAGTATTATAATATTTTCACTGAGAAAGAGGTATGTTTGTGATTTTTTTAACAATATAAAGAATTTATTCTCTTTCACACAAAAAAGTTACCGTTCTGCTTAAAAACGGACAAATTTCAACAGTTGTTACTAATGTAAATTGAAAGGAAGATTTTTATGTACGACCGTATTTACAATTTCTCTGCCGGTCCGTCTATGTTACCCATTTCGGTACTTGAAAAATCAAGAGACGAACTGATGAACTACCAAGGTTCAGGTATGAGCGTTATGGAAATGAGCCATCGCTCAAAGGTTTATGATGTAATTATTAAGGATGCTGAGGCACTTCTTCGCGAGGTAATGAACATACCCGATAACTATAAGGTTTTGTTTTTACAGGGTGGCGCTTCATTACAGTTTGCCTCTGTTCCTATGAACCTGCTCAAAACCGGTGTTGCCGATTACATAGTAACCGGTCAGTTCTCCGGCAAGGCATATAAGGAAGCCTTAAAGTACAGCGACAAGATTAACCTTGCCGCTACTACAAAGGATGAAAACTTCACCCGTATTCCCCGTCAGGATGAATTAAAACTTACACCTAATGCCGATTATGTGCATATTTGCTTCAACAACACCATTTTCGGCACCAAGTGGGATTACATTCCCGATACCGGTGACGTTCCGCTCGTGGCTGATATGAGTTCCTGCATTTTATCCGAGCCGGTTGATGTTTCTAAATTCGGTCTTATTTATGCCGGTGCTCAGAAAAACGTAGCTCCTGCAGGTCTCACAATCGTTATTGTTCGTGAGGATTTACTTTCTGAGGAACTCGCTGATAACGTTCCTACTGTCTGCAGTTACAAGGTAATGGCCGACAATGAGTCAATGTACAATACTCCTCCCTGCTGGCCTATCTACATCTGCAAGCTTGTTTTAGAGTGGATTAAGGAAATCGGCGGTTTAACTGCTATGATGGCTATGAACGAAAAGAAAGCAAAGCTGCTTTATGATTGCCTTGACAACAGTAAAATGTTTAAAAACCCCGTTGTTCCTGACTGCCGTTCCATGATGAATGCAACCTTCCGTGCCGAAGATGATGAGCTTAACGCCAAGTTCGTTAAAGAGTCGGCTGCAGCCGGTATGTCTAACCTGAAAGGTCACCGTTCAGTTGGCGGTATGCGCGCTTCTATTTACAATGCAATGCCTTACGAAGGTGTAGAAAAGCTTGTTGAATTTATCAAAAAGTTTGAAGCCGAGAATATGTAATTAAAACAACTAAACCGCACGTACTAATATAGTATGTGCGGTTATATATTTTACTACAGAGGTTTCCTTTTATAATATCAAACGCCCTATCTCAGTTGTGAACTAAGATAGGGCGTTAAAATTTATTTATCTTTTACTCTTTTTTACCTTAGGTGCGCGTTTTTCAACGTATTCCATCCACTTAACCCAGACAGGACCTGCAATAAATACCGATGAGAAGCAACCTGCCACAACACCGACCGACATCGGAATTGCAAAGCTGCGAAGTGCAGTTACACCAAAGAACTCGGCCACAACTACTACGCAGAGAATTGCAACAAATGTTGCAAGCGACGTAATAAGTGAACGCATAAAGGTTTCACTGATACTCTTATTAACCTGCTGACGTACAGTCATCTCCGGATGCATCTTTCGATTTTCACGGATGCGGTCGAAGATAACTATTGTAGCGTTAAGCGAATAACCGAATAAGGTCAATGCTACGGCAAAGAAGTTAGTATCAATCTCAAGTCTGCAGATTGTACAGGCAAAGAATGCAATAATAACGTCATGTACCAAAGCAACGAATGCCGAAAGACCTGCCGAAACACCGCCGATTTTACGGAAACGAACACCAATATAAACTACAACCAAAAGACCTGCAAAAACAACCGCAAACAAACTCTTGCCCAAGAACGCACCCGCCAATGTCGGATTAACGGTGTTACCGTCAAGT
>JAZSCC010000088.1:0-2472 GCA_045602685.1 Acutalibacteraceae bacterium
G
The DNA here is from genome assembly GCA_045602685.1 of Acutalibacteraceae bacterium. GTDB lineage: Bacteria > Bacillota > Clostridia > Oscillospirales > Acutalibacteraceae > UMGS172. The sequence continues at coordinate 2 of JAZSCC010000088.1, forward strand.
TGGTATGAAAGGACGGACGTGCTATGACAACGGAGAGAAAATATGAAATTGTAAAAGAAACGGCAAATTACTTTCCAACAGCTTTAAGGGAACTTATATGTAATCTACCGTTAAAAACACTTAATTCAATTAGTGAGATTAGGCTTAGGACAAATCGCCCCATTAGTATAACTTTAAATGGGGAGAATGTGTTTTTGGCAAAGACAGGGCATATTTGTTACCTTTCTCAGCAGGGATTGTATAAGCCTTGCGCATCAGAAATTGAAGAAATTTTTGTTAATATGTGCGAGCATTCGGTATATGCGTATTCAGAACAGATAAAACAAGGGTACATAACCTTAAAAAATGGGTGCAGGGCAGGTCTCGCCGCATCAGCAGTTTATGAAAACGGCAAAATTACAAACTTCTCTCATATTTCGTCTATTAATATAAGAATTGCTGCTGAGGTAATTGGTTGTGCATTACCTATAGCAGGGGTTTTATCAGGAGGCTTACTTATAGCAGGCCCGCCGTCATCAGGAAAAACAACACTTTTAAGGGATGCGGTAAGACTGATATCCTGCGGACTTTCAACTGTACGCCGTAGGGTTGCAGTGGTTGATACACGCGGTGAAATCGCCGCAATTGAAAACGGAACGCCAACAGCTGATTTAGGTCCACTAACCGATGTAATTTCGGGATGTGCAAAAGATAAGGGCATAGAAATTGCTTTAAGAACATTAAATCCTCAGGTTATAGCTTTTGACGAGCTTGCCGACATTGATGAAACAAAAGCGGTGATAGGTGGATTCCACGCCGGTTGTGATGCTCTTTGCACAATACATATAGGCAGTATTGAGGAACTGTCAGAACGTGAAGCCTCGCGGGAGTTATTAAAGTCGGGTGTTATAAAAAGTGTAGCATTTTTAAGAGCAGTCGGTGAGCCGATTGAAATATTTTCGGTTAAAAAATACGAGGACTATGCAGAAATATCACCGGTTTTAAGAGGTGTATCACTTGCTTAAAGTAATAGGTCTTGGCTTGCTTTCTTTGAGTGTTGCTTTGATTGGTTTTTTATATTCGGACAGGTTGTTATTCAGAAAACGGTATTTGGAACAATTAGTTTTATTTTCCAAAGGTTTAATAAATGAAATGCAAGGCCGAAATTTAAATATTTTTTCTATCTTATCTAAAATTTCGGCAGATGAATTAATTTTTTTAAAAAACATTAAACGTCAGGAAATTGCTGATTTTAATTCAGTTAGAAAAACAGTAAAAAATGCCGGAATATTCAATGAGGATATAGATACAGTTACAGAATTTATAGTGAACTTAGGTACGAGTGATATAAAAGGACAGACAACTCATTGTGAATATTATTGCAGTGTGTTTTCTGAATATAAAAAACAAGCCGAGCAAAACTGCTATGAAAAAGGTAAGCCGTCCAAAACCCTAAGTGTACTTTCAGGAGTGGCTTTGTTTATTATTCTTATTTAATGAGGAATGACAGATGGATGTAGATTTTATATTTCAGGTTGCGGGAATCGGCATTATAGTGGCGGTTTTAAATCAATTGCTTCAACGTTCGGGGCGTGATGACCAGGCAATGCTTACAACCTTAGCCGGTTTGATTGTTGTTTTAATAATGGTTGTAACCGAAATAGGCAACTTATTTGAAACCGTAAAATCGGTCTTCGGTCTGTAGATTATGTTGGTTACAATAGTCGTTGTCTGTATATTAACCGCGACGGCGTCACTTTTTATAAAAAAATATCAACCTGAATATTCATTGGTTTTGACAATTTTGTCAGGTGCCTCAGTTTTAATTGCTTTAACATTGACCTTGGGCGGAATCATAGACACTTTAAGGGATATTTTTGATTATTCTGAGCTTGATTCGGAACTCTTTAAGGTTCTTATTAAGGCACTGGGTATTTGCTATATAGTGAATTTTGCAGGAGAAACTTGCCGAGATTTCGGACAAACCTCTTTAGCCTCTAAGGTAGAACTTGCGGGGAAGATTGCAGTTACCGTATTGACGTTACCGTTAATTAAAGGAATTCTGTCAACCGTGCTGGAGCTTGTAGGATGAAGAAAATAATAGTTGTTTTAGCGATTCTGTCGGCTTTTCTTTTTTGTGGCAAGGCCGGTGCAGAAGAAATAAATATTAATGATATTTATTCAGAACAGTACAAAGTTAGCGGTGCTAAGGATTTAGGAGATTCACTGCCTTCTGAAGTCAGGGAAAAATTAAATGAATTTGACATATCCGGCAGTGATGTTTCGTGGACTGAGTATTTTACTCCTCGAAATATTTTTCAAAATATATGGTTTTTTATAAAGGACGGCGGAAAACGTCCTTTTACAGCACTGTTTTCACTGTTGGCGGTTTTAATGATTTCAACCACAATTGAGGGACTTTACAGTGAAAATAAAACTGTTAAATACGTTTTAATTATAGGTGTTACGGCGTCGGTGGTTATACCAGTATT
>JAZSCC010000089.1:0-3083 GCA_045602685.1 Acutalibacteraceae bacterium
ATATTCGTCCCAAATTTCACCGACGAGTTCTTCCAAAATGTCCTCCATAGTGGCAATACCGGTAGTACCGCCATATTCGTCGGAAATAACCGCCATATGAGTCTTTTTAGACTGCATAAGCTTAAGCAATTCACTAATGGACATTTGCTTTGCCACAAAAACAGTAGGTTTAATAATCGACCTTATTGTCTTTCGGTTTGACTGTAAAAGTTTATTGAAATCGCGGATATGAATTACACCAACAATACTGTCGACAGTTCCGTCAAAAACCGGCAAACGGGAAAAGCCAGACTCATCAAACGCCTTGGCTATATCATCAAGACTGTCGGATTTATCAACCGCAATCATATCAACACGAGGAGTTAAAATATCACCTACCGGACATTCACTAAACGAAATTGCGGAACGTATAAGGTCACGTTCAACCTCGTCGATACCGCCACCCTCTTCTGCTTCTTCAACAATGTTGATAAGTTCATCACCTGTAATAGTGTCTTTATTATCAAGGCGGAAAACCTTTTTAAGCATCTTTTTCCAAAGTACAAAAAATGCGACAAAAGGAGAAAGGATTATCATAAAGAATTTCAAAATAGGTGCTGCAAAGCAGGCAACCTTTTCAGGGCTTTCCTTGGCAACGCTTTTAGGGCTTACCTCGCCGAAAATAAGAACGACAACCGTCATCACGATAGTCGACACGGTTGAACCGAGGCTTTCGTTGTTAAGTGCATCAATAAAAAGCACTGTTGCAACTGAAGTGGAGGCAATGTTAACAATGTTGTTACCGACAAGCACGGTGGACAACATTTTGTCGAAGTTGTCGATCAGAGAGTACGCAAGCTGTGCCTTGCGGTTGCCCTCATCGGCCATCATTTTAAGCCTGATTTTGTTAAGTGATGTAAATGATGTTTCCGACGCTGAAAAGAACGCCGAAAAGGCTACAAGAATAACAAGTAATATTATCTGCGGCCAACTGTCCGGTTCCAAGATAGAACCCCCTCCTGAAAAATATATTTTTACGCAACATATAAATACGCACGACGATTGTACCATAAAATAAAATAATTTGCAAGCACGATTTTAAAAATCACCTATATTCAAAAAACCGCCTTACGTTTGAACGTAAGGCGGTAAACTAAGTAAAAGATTATTTAATTGCTGTACTTTTTTCCTTTTGAATAACGTCATGAGCGCCGCCCTCAACAATACTTGTTGCTGAAACAAGTGTCAGCTTTGCCTTCTGCTGCAATTCAGGGATGCTTAAGGCTCCGCAGTTGCACATTGTCGACTTAACCTTGCTCAAGGATAAAGCAACATTGTCCTTTAACTTGCCCGCATAAGGTACATAAGAGTCAACACCCTCTTCAAATGACAACTTCTTGTCGCCGCCAAGGTCATACCTCTGCCAATTACGAGCACGGTTTGAACCTTCGCCCCAATATTCTTTAAAGTAATTTCCACCAATATTCACCTTATTTGTGGGACTTTCATCAAAACGGGCAAAGTAACGGCCAAGCATAATAAAATCAGCGCCCATAGCTAAAGCCAAGTTCATATGATGGTCATAAACGATACCGCCGTCGGAACAAACCGGAACATAAACGCCGGTTTCCTTGAAATACTCATCACGAGCTTTACAAACCTCAATCAAAGCAGTTGCCTGACCACGTCCGATACCCTTGGTTTCACGGGTGATACAAATTGAACCGCCGCCGATACCTACCTTAATAAAATCAGCACCTGCATCGGCAAGGAATCTGAATCCATCAGCGTCAACAACGTTACCTGCTCCGACCTTGACGGAATCGCCGTATTTTGCGCGAATCCAATCAATAGTCAATTTCTGCCACTCGGAGAAGCCTTCGGACGAGTCAATACAAAGAACATCTGCCCCTGCCTCAACCAAAGCGGGAACGCGTTCTGCATAGTCACGTGTATTAATACCTGCACCGACAACATAACGCTTAGAAGCATCAAGCAACTCACTAGGATTCTGCTTGTGAGTGTCATAGTCCTTACGGAAAACCATATAGCAAAGCCTGCCGTCCTCACTGATAATCGGCAAGGAATTAAGCTTGTTATCCCAAATAATATCATTGGCTTCTTTAAGGCTTGTACCCTCTTTTGCCCAAACCAATTTTTCAAACGGAGTCATAAATGAACTTACAGGAGTAGTCAATTCCATACGGCTGACTCTGTAATCACGTCCGGTAACGATACCCAAAAGTTTTCCGTCAGCAGTACCGTCCTCAGTAACGGCAACGGTGGAATGACCTGTCTTTTCCTTTAAGGCAATGATATCTGCCAACGTTGCATCGGCACTAACGTTAGAATCGCTCTTAACAAAACCTGCTTTATGGTTTTTAGCACGGGCAACCATTGCAGCCTCATCTTCAATAGACTGTGAGCCGTAAATAAAGGAAACGCCACCCTCGGTAGCCAAAGCGATAGCCAAACGGTCACCCGAGACCGATTGCATAATAGCAGAAACAAGCGGGATATTCATTACTATTGCCGGCTCTTCACCTTTTTTAAACTTTACAAGCGGTGTTTTAAGGCTTACGTTAGCCGGAACACATTCACTCGAGGAGTATCCGGGAATAAGCAAATACTCATTAAAAGTATGTGAGGGTTCATTAATAAAAGTAGCCATTTCAAATTCCTCCGTTATATTAAAATTATGTAAAAACAACACATTTATATTATTGTTATTATATATTAGTTTACCTCGACAGTCAACATAAATTTGTTATAAACTTGTCAGTTTGTGACAAATGTCTTAAAACAATTGCCTAACAAAATAATTTTTATAAAAAATTCAAAAGCCGAGTACATTTTTGCACTCAGCTTTTTTAATAAACTCATTTCTTTTTATTGTAAACAAACTCACGCTGAACAAAGAAATTCAGGAAAAACAGCATTATATCAACCGGAACTTTTGCGACAACCGGAGCCAAATTCGGCCAAAGCATAGTTACCCCTGTTACAGCGCAAGCACTCAAAACCATTAACACTGTTGCAAGGCAAATATACTTTGTTGTGGTGTTTTTATGAGAATTATGACTATGAAACACAATATTATAATT
>JAZSCC010000090.1:0-1570 GCA_045602685.1 Acutalibacteraceae bacterium
AAAAAATATAGACGATTTTTATATATTTTTTATAAAAACAGTCCACAAAAGTCATTATTTAAATCCAAATATTAGCAGATTGCACTAAAATATGCATTTTTTAACCTGTAACAAATGCAAAAAGGAGACTTTATGAGTCAAAACCAAAAAGATAATCTTGAGTTAGAACAAAACGAAGATAATAAAGCAAAACTCACCACCTTTCTTTCTCAACCACGTGACCGCAGCTTAACAGCCTTGGGTAATGCCGTCGGATTACCTCTCAGTATGTTTTTTATTTTGAGCGTGTTGCTTGATGGTGTGTTTCAATATATTTTTGACCTATACGGAATGATTTTCGGATATGGGTCTCTTACCTTTCCTAATGACCCGAATATATTGTATGTTTACAGCAGTTGTATTAATATTGTTACACTTACAGTACCCTATCTATTCACACTGAAGGCCACTAATTCAACCTATTCCGAATTAGTTTCAGTCAAGCGAGTATATGTATCGAAGTGTCTTTCGTTTGTAATGCTGGGTATGGGCGCTTCGGTTCTTTGTAACTACGCCTCAACCCAACTCAGCTCCTGTTTCGACCGCGTTTTCGGAATTGAATTTAAGTCAACCGCACCGGAATTCAGCCAAGGTCCTTGGTCACTTGCACTAATGCTTTTGTGTGTAGGTGTTTTGCCGGCAATATTAGAAGAATTTGCCATTCGCGGTGTTGTTTTAGGAGCATTGCGAAAAAAGTTCAGCGACACCTCGGCAATCGTACTGTCATCACTGCTTTTCGGCCTTTTACACGGCAATTTGCAGCAAATTCCCTTTGCCTCGCTTATGGGCCTTTTATTAGGCTTCGCAACGGTATATACAGGTTCAATTATTCCCGCTATATTAATTCACACAGTCAATAACGTATCCTCGGTTTTAATGGAGTTTACGTTGCCAATGCTCTCACCGTTAGAACAACAATTAAGCTATATCACCTTTAACGCGGTAAGCTTAATTATCGGAATTTGCGGCTTTATAATGATAATCAAGGCCGACTCAAACGCCTTTAAGCTGTCAACTGAAAAGTCCCAGGCAACCTTTAAAAATCTATTAGGCTTTTTCTCCTCGGTCTGGGTAATAATTTTCCTGGTTCTTTGTGTATTGTGGGTACTTTTGGCTCAGGGCGTAATAAGCTTGAATTAATAACGGATAAGAATTATGAAGAAATATATGAACGAGGCACTCCTGCTTGCCCAGAAAGCCGGAAAATCAAACGAAATACCGGTCGGTGCAGTTATCGTTAAAGACGGCGAAATAATTGCTGTGGGACAAAACCGCCGCGAAACCGATAATAATGCTTTAGGTCATGCCGAAATTGAAGCAATCAACAACGCTTGCAAAACTTTAGGCCGCTGGCGGCTTGACGATTGCGAATTGTACGTAACCTTGGAGCCCTGCCCGATGTGTGCCGGTGCAATTATAAATGCGAGGCTTAAAAGAATAGTTTTCGGTGCATTTGATAAAAAATCAGGTTGTGCGGGAAGCAAAATAAACCTGTTCGAAAAGAATTTATTTAATCATAACGTTAATGTTG
>JAZSCC010000091.1:0-4835 GCA_045602685.1 Acutalibacteraceae bacterium
ACATCATTTTCAAATGAACTGTCAGCCTCATCCTCCGGCTGAATGTCGACTACGGTATTTTTGGTCTCGCACACTTGTTTATAAGTAGCCATAGAGTGTCTTAAAATATCATTTTCGGCCTTTAATTCTTCAATTTGAAGCTTTAAGTTTTCTATTGAATTTATCTTATCTGCAACTTCATCCTCTAAATTGCCACACCGCAAAAAAAGTTCATTATTACGTGCAACTATTGCATCAATTTCTTTGATTAATATTTTCTTTTTCATAAAACCGCCTCTTTTTTAATGAACTTTAGATAAGTATATAACAAAAATCTTGAATTTTCAACACAAATAACTTGTTTATTGTGAAAAATAGGTGTATAATATACCAAAAGGAGTTGAAATTTCAATGTTATCTGATGCAATGTCGGCCGGAGTTAATCCCGGTGGTCTTCAAAGTCGTACTGAAATACGTGTACTTATATGCTATTTACTTCAAAATTCTAAATCACCTGTTCCTCTTGACAGAATAAAGGAACGCTTACATTTTGAAGGTATTTCAAACTACTTTGAGACAACTTTTGCAATTTCGGATTTAGAAGCGAGTGGTAATATCGGTGTTGTTTCGGAAGAAAACGGCTTAAAATTCTATATCGCCACAGGCGACTGCAAAAATATTGCCGAGGCTTTAGGTAACAGCGTTCCTTTATCCGTTCGAGAAAGAACAATGGAAATTTCCGAGGAAATAATCCGCCGCCGCAACAACGAAAGAGACCATAAGGTTACAAAGACATTAACCGAAAACGGTTTTTATATTACTTGTAGCGTAATGGATGGCCAGCGCGAAATGGTCTCAGTAAAGTTATTGGTTCCTGATGATGAAACTGCCGAAGCAGTAAAAGAAAACTTCCTGAAAGACCCTATGCAGATTTTAATTAATGCTACCACAGGTCTGACAGGCACTAAAATTTAAACAAAAAAAAGGTTACCCTTTGGCAACCTTCAAGTGGAGCTGAAGATGGGACTCGAACCCACGACCTGCTGATTACGAATCAGCTGCTCTACCAACTGAGCCACTCCAGCATTTAAGCATCATCATTTCATCATTATAACAACAAACAGTACTTTAGTCAAGTAGAAAATATATACGGAGGTTACCATTATGGCTAATAAAATCAAAAGAAGCGATATAGCCGAACGGCTAGTAGATTTACGTAAAAATAGCAAACGTTATAAAAATCAGCAGGATGTTGCCGACGCACTCGGCATAAAGCGTGACACATATGCCAGATATGAAACTGCCACGTATCCACCAATTCCGATTATACGAAAATTAACCCAACTTTATGGGGTATCGTGTGACAAAATAATTAACGGTGATGACAGCAGTTATCAAAATACAATGAACGAAAGTATTAAAACACCTCAAGTTATATTCGGTACTGAAATAGAATACAAAGCTTCAGATAACGACGGTTTTCTTCTCTCAGAGATTGAGTGGGAAATTATCACCTACTTCCGCAATCTATCTGAAATACAAAGAAATTCTATTATTAATTTTATACGAGATAAATAATAATAAATTAGATTTATACGTATTCTGATATTTTTATATGTATTAAAACTTTTATAAAATAATTATTCAAAAAAATAACCCGCCGCTTTTTAGCGGCGGGTTGCTAAGGACAGTAAAAAGGTTGTGTAGAATTTCTACACAACCTTTTATTTTGTCGCATACTTTGACAAGCAGGAAACTTGTACGGCAACTTCCACTTGTTAGGAGAACCTAAAACCCTTTAACCTATCTCAAAAGAAGTGATATTGTGAGACAAGTCCCACAGTTATATTTTGCCTAACGGCAAAGTGATATTAAAACCTTGCGGTTTTAGTGATATTTTATTCACCCAAAAACTGCCGAAGGCAATACCACTTGGGCAAAGCCCAAATACAACTGCGAAGCAATACAACTCGCCTTTGGTGAATAAAACTGGCCAAGTGTCCTTAAGAACACTTGGCCAAAGCGGCGGGTTATTTTGTTATTTACTATATTTAATCATTTGTCCATCAACTTGATACAAACGAATATAATCAATATGGTATTCTAACGGGAACTTAACGTTATCATCCGGCTGTGTACGTTGATACCAACCCACGTTAAAACCGGCAATAATTTTCATCCAATGGTTATCAATATTAGCCTCAGACTCCGAATTATAAATCGAGATATCATAATCAAAATAAAGTTCACCATCACAGAAGAACTTAATACCCGAATAATCCCAAAGCATACCTATTGTATGGTACTCATCAAACAATGTGCCTTTATCCAAAACATAACTTCTCTGTTCGTGAGGAGTTGTTCCGTCTAAATCATTGTATTCGGGATACCAAATATGGATAGTCGGTCTTAATGTGTGCGCAAATCCCAAGGTCTCGAAAATATCAATCTCAAACTTATCGTCTGTATCATAAACCCAGAAGGACGACCAAACACCTTTACCGTCAGGAATTCTTGCACGCATCTCAATATATCCCATATAGTACTCAAAATCATACTTCCAAATACCACTGGCATGCTTATATTTATGGCCGGCGCTACCGCCACCCTCGGTGTAAGAATAGTTACTGTCTTCCATCAAAATTGCACGTTGAATAAGGTTTCCGTCCCTGATGGCTATAGTATCGCGGTCGTTTGCTAAATAAGCATTACCATAGAAACTATTTCCGTCAGATGCTACACGGTTGTTGGTTTCAAGCGCGTCAAGATGCCAATCTTTAAGAGAAGCAAGACCTTTACTATCAAAAGTAAGTGCACTGGGGTCGTTAAAATCTTCAGTATATTTTAATGAATAATAAGAACCGCTGTCATATCCTGCTACGGTTTGTGAATAAATTCCCGTTTTAGAATCAGCATTTGTAATGTTATTCTTTTCCAGAAGCTTACCAAACTCTGTTACTGCAACCTGTACTGCGTACTCACTTCCGCCTGCAATATAAACCTTTTTATCGCTAATGGCAATTTCCCACTCCTCAACGCTATATCCGGAAGCAGGTTTAGCAGTGCGATTAGTATTACCTATATGAATTTCATACTCTGCTTCAGCAACATCCTTATCTTCCTTCAAAGGAAGTAAATATCCTGAAGTTTCCTTGATGTAATCCTGTACCTTGCGATATTCATCCTGAATCAACCAAGAGCGGCTAGACTTATCACGAATAACTTGAAATTTGTAAATATCAACACCATTAATTGTCATAGTAGCAAATTGACCGGGGGTAGAAACAATATATTTAATTCCGCCCTCAATGCCCTCTTTCTTAATAAAGTTTTCAACAAAATATTCACATGCTTCTTCAATTTTTGCATCAGTAAAGCCATTGATTACAATTTTCTTTCCTATGGTACAAATTATGTAATCATCATACTTACCGTGGCCTTGCGAGTAAAGATAATCAAGCGCCATCTGAGACTCAGGACGGCTGGTCTGACCGACAAGAATCTCATAAACATCAGTACCATCCTCAGCCGAGTCAAGAATACTTCTTACAGAAGTCCCTATGGTCTCCTTTAGACTCTTAAAAACAAGGGCAGCTATAGTTGACATAGCTGAATTGCCGTCAGGACGGACAATACGATAGGTTGAAGTGCCGTCAGCAGCCAAATAATTTATTTTTTCCGTAGAAATAGTAACCTCGACCTTGCTGGCTGTAGAACCGCCACCATTACTTCCACCGCCGTTACTGCTACCGCCACTGACCTTGTTGTCGCCTCCGCAACCAACAAGCAGGCCGAAGCACAAAGTTAAAACCATTAAAATACAAACTAAACGTTTCATAAGATGTTCCTTCCTACTGAATTTTAACTAATTTTATCATAAATATAAATAATTGTCAACATTATTTGACTTTTTTATTAGTAAATATATTTATGATAACATACACAAAAATCAGCAATACAACCGCACCGGTTACAATCAAATATTTTGCTATTTCACTGACCTGTGTATCAAAAAAATAAAGATTGCTGTCAACCGTATCCTTTAAGCTTTCAATAACCTCTTTCGGAAATCCAATATTGTTTAATTCAAGAAATGCACCATTCATAGCGTGATTGCGAAGAAGCGAGGTGCCGTAAGTACCGGGCAGTAATGTAATAATATTTTGTAAAAATTTGGAAAACTGAGAAATAGGCATATAGGCACCACAAATAAATCCGTAGCCTGCACTAACAATTGTGCCGACAGCTGAAATCTGGCCCTGAGATGAAAGAAATACATTTATAATACTTGAAATTGCCGTGCCGAACATCGTTAATAAAAATGCATCAAACGCTAAAAGTAATATATCACCCACCGACATATACCATCCCGTTGCGGCAACATAAATCAGGCAGACACCTATTGCAACAAAAGTGATTATAAGGGTTGAAAGCAACGTTGAAATATAATAACCTAACGCCATTGTTGATGGCTTCACCGGAGTAATAGTAAGGTCAAAACGCGAGCCGTTTACCTTATCGTTTACCATTAACATATTCGAACAAAATGCAACTGTCACACAGCAGACTGCTATCAACGAAGAAAACAACTGACCGCTTACCAATGCATTTAACAACTTTTCAGGAACTGTTATTCCTATGTTCATTTGTTCAAAGGTCATTTCAAAACTATCGCGATATACGTTACCCAAAAAGCAAATATACAAAAACAACAAAATCATAGGAGTGATAAGAGAAGTAAAAAAGGTGACCTTATCCTTAAAAAAGAGTTTTGTGTTACGCTTAATTAACGCTTTTAATTCATTCATTCTCGTTCCCTCCTGTCAGACGTTTACCTGTAACTGATAAAAACACAT
>JAZSCC010000092.1:0-3459 GCA_045602685.1 Acutalibacteraceae bacterium
AAAGCCTAACCAAGTGGACATTTTTACACCGTAAAGTGCAGCACCGATAACAATCGGAATCAGCACCAGGGTAATCGGTGTAGGCAGCAAAGCGCCGGTGATGTTTGACAGTATTTGCAGTATCACAACTAAAGCCGTAAGCACTGCGCCTACCGTAATCATTTGAATTTGTTCTTTTCTTTTTTCTTGTGTTGACATTTTAAATACCTCCGATACTGTCCCTTAGGGGTACAGTTCATAATATTTGTAATCCGCATTTAACGGTAATTACCTATTTGTTTTTACTGTGAATAATTCTTAATCCGTCTAATAAGAGATTATCGTCAATTGTGATTTTTCGGTCACAGTGTTTTACAACCTCGGGTGCTAAACCGCCGGTTGCAACCACCGTTGCACCCATTCCTAATTCACGTTCGATTTTGGTAATCAGTCCGTCAAGCATAGCCGACTGACCCATTATAAGACCCGACTTTATACAGTCGGCAGTATTTGTGCCGATTGTCTTTTTCGGTGCTTCGATGCTTACCGACGGCAACTGCGCAGTACGAGTGGCAAGAGCGTCCATTGTAAGTTTAACTCCTGCGGCAATGACACCGCCCAAAAACTCACCGTTTTTGCCTAAGACACTTATAGTAGATGCTGTACCCATATCAATTATAATGGTCGGTGTAGGATATTTTGCCAAAGCACCTACGGCACCTGCAGCAAGGTCGGCACCTAACTGTGCGGGATTGTCTATTTTTATATTCAGCCCTGTTTTAACTCCGGGACCTAAAACTATCGGTTTAATATTAAAAAGCCGGTATATAGCCATTTCTATTGCATTTCCTACTATTGGTACAACCGAAGAAACTGCCGCATCGGTTATATCCTCACGCTTAACACCGTAAATTTCAATAATATCTCGGATTTCAATTGCATATTGGTCAGAAGTGCGGCGTGTATCGGTAGCAAGTCGAGCGGTGAATTTTAAGGTTTCATCCTCGAACACACCGATTGTAATATTAGAGTTGCCAATATCAATACAAATTAACATTTTTAACCTCCTTGTATTTCTCTTACATAAAAATAAAGAAGTAGGCTAACAATATTATACCTAAAATAATACGGTAATAACCGAACGGTTTGAAGTTCTTTTTCTTGACATATTCGGTTAAGAACTTAATAGCCATAAGAGAAACCACAAAAGCTACTGCCAAACCGACAAACAACTCGGTTATTTGCAGTACTGTAATCGGGTCTGCCGTACCGCTTGCGATGTCCATAGTGTATTTTGTACATTTCAAAAGACTTGCACCGAACATAACCGGAATAGCTAAGAAGAATGAAAACTCTGCAGCAACAGCTCTTGAACAACCCAAAGCCATAGCACCAAGAATAGTAACACCCGAACGTGAAGTTCCGGGAATTAACGCCAACAACTGAATTAATCCAATAAACAGTGCCGTTTTGTAGGACATACATGAAATCTCGTTAATACACGATTTTGGGCGTTTAACTGACTCCAATACAATAAACGCAATACCGTAAATAATCAAGGTTACTGCAACGGTAGGGAAATTATAAAACAAATTATCCAAATCATCATCAAACATTAAGCCTACTACTGCCGCAGGCACACATGCGACAATAACCTTAAACCACATTTCCCACGTTGCACGCTTTGCAATTGAATCCTTTTTAGGTGAGAACGGATTAAGCTTACGAAAATACATTACAAGTACCGCCAATATCGCACCCAATTGAATAACAACCTCAAACATTTCCATAAAATGCTCATTGGAATTATTCCAGAAAAGGTCTTCAAACAAAATCAAGTGTCCGGTACTACTGACCGGCAGCCACTCGGTAATACCTTCAATAATACCGTATAGCACCGTTTTTAGTATCTCAATAAAATCAGCCATATTTTAAGCACCTGCTTTCTAAAATTATATTATATACTCACACGATACATTTGTCAAATACTTAAACATTTATAATTATGCTGGAATAGGCAGTAACACAACCATCACTCCTGAATAAAATATAACGAAGCCGAACATTAAGGTGACGTGTTTAATCACGTCAGTAATTCGGCAAATATTTTATAGGAGGATATTTATGGCAGATATTAAACAAAACTGTCCTACCGATAATACTTCTTTTAAAGAAGCCGTATGTATTGACGCCGGTAGGGTATATGACTCTTGCTGTGACCGTGACTGTGTAACCGATATGAGAGTGTATTTCAGTCCTTCTGACCAGCAGTTAATCAATAATGCTTGCAGTGTACGGTTAAAATCAGCCGAGGTCTTGGATGTAAACATAGATGTTGAGCAGGTGAACTTCAACCGTGGTTTTTATTCCTGCGATTTGACCTTTTTCTTCATAGTATGTCTTGACGTTTACTCGGCACCGCACACCTGTCCTATGACCTTAAAAGGCATTTGCTTCTACAACAAAAAGGCTATTCTTTATGGCAGCGAAGGCAGTGTTAAAACGTTTTCCAACGAGTATGTTGCAGATGACGGCTGTAACCGTCATTCAGTCTCAAGCGGAAATGCTCCGAAGTGTGTAGTTCAGGCGGTTGACCCTATTCCGTTGTCGGCAAGAATCGGCGAATGCCGTTGTATTTGTGATTTGCCCGGTTTTATTCCGGCAAACATTGCATCGGTAGTCGGCGGTTGTATTGACCCCTGCAATGATTCAGGCAATAAAGCAGTATTCGTAACCTTAGGTCTTTTTACCATTATTCAGTTAATCAGAAATGTACAAATGTTAGTGCCGGTATATGATTTCTGTGTACCGGAAAAGCAGTGTGACGATTCATCCGATAGTCCTTGTGACATTTTCCGCAAAATTAAATTCCCCACCGACGATTTCTTTCCCCCACGCCCCTGCAGTCTTGATACCGACTGCGGTTGCGGATGTAATGAGGAATAATTAAAATATGAAAAGGAGGGCTATGCCCTCCTTTTGCATTTTACTTTTAACTAATAATATCGGTAATGCCGGTAGTATTAGTTATAAAAAGATAAAACTTATGCGAAAACGATGTACACATTTCGAATATTATTTGAAATAATTTAATTTTTTGAAAATAATTGTTGACATTACACCTTCGTTGTGGTATATTATTTAGGCGTTCAAAACGAATTATGCGCTGTTTTAGCTCAGTTGGTAGAGCAGCTGATTTGTAATCAGCAGGTCGGGGGTTCAAGTCCGTCAACCAGCTCCACCTTTTTTAAGGAACGTTAAAGTTAATATGGGAGTGTTCCCGAGTGGCCAAAGGGGGCAGACTGTAAATCTGTTGCGTTTCGCTTCGGTGGTCCGAATCCACCCGCTCCCACCAGAAAAAGACGATTGCGAATGCAATCTTCTTTTTCACTTTTAGTGCAGTACAATGCCACTTTTTATTTCCTCCTTTACATTCATTTTGAAATATTGTATAATATATAATAACTACTTTCGAAATGG